>JANPNB010000089.1:0-1680 GCA_031427275.1 Alphaproteobacteria bacterium
GCTGCGAGCAGGCCGCTCAATGCCATGATTATGGCAAGCTTGGTAATCTTCATAGAACGCTCCCTAGGTGACCGTCGTCGCAGCCTTAGTCTCACTATGCCCTTGATCGGGGTCTGGGCAAGCCATGACCTTACGCTGCGCTTCGTTGTCCATAGTCTGGAGGCAGCCAGAGCCCGTGGTAAGGCCTCGTTAGTCACGCCAGTTAACCTGCCGATTAGGACTCAGAAACGCGGCCTTTACCTCGCACCTGTATCAAGTCGAGACATAACGAGCCTCATCCCAGGGAAATCCCGGCAGATGAGAGTCCGAAACTTGGTGGGTGTTTTCATATGGCCAAAACGGTCCTTGTCGTCGATGACGACCCGACACAGCGTCGCCTGATCCAGGCGGTTCTAGAGCGCGACGGCTTTGCTGTCGTTCATGCCGAGAATGGGGATCAGGCCGTTGCCCGCCTGACGTCCGGCGGTGCCTGCGACCTGATCCTGCTGGACTTGGTGATGCCGGGCTTGTCGGGTCAGGATACGCTCAAAGAAATCCGAGCGCGCAGCTTTGCCCAACCGGTCATCGTCGTCACCGCCACAGGCGGTATCGATACGGTAGTTCAGGCCATGCAGGCCGGAGCCTGCGACTTCTTCATTAAGCCGGCCTCGCCGGAGCGCATCACCACGTCTATCCGCAATGCTCTGTCGATGGGTGATCTGAAGGGCGAGGTCGAGCGCCTGAAGAAACACGCCGGCGGCAAGACCACATTCGCCGATTTGGTTGGAGATTCTCCGGCCATGCATATGGTCAAGCGAATGGGCGAGCGTGCTGCCAAGTCCTCGATCCCTATTCTGATCACCGGGGAGAGCGGGGTCGGCAAGGAAGTGATCGCTCGCGCGGTGCATGGCTCCTCTGACCGCTCAGGCAAACCATTTGTCGCTGTGAACTGCGGGGCGATCCCAGCCAATCTCATCGAATCCATCCTGTTCGGTCACGAAAAGGGCAGCTTCACCGGTGCCACCGACAAGCACCTGGGAAAGTTCCAAGAGGCCAATGGCGGCACCCTCTTCCTCGACGAGGTGGGCGAACTGCCGCTCGACATGCAGGTCAAGCTGTTGCGCGTCTTGCAGGAGGGTGAGGTCGATGCAGTCGGTTCCAAGCGCTCGCTGAAGATAGACGTGCGCATCGTCTCGGCCACCAATCGCGATCCTGCTCAGGCGGTGAAGGACGGGCTGTTCCGTGAGGACCTGTTCTATCGGCTCAACGTCTTCCCCATTGAGGCCCCGGCCCTGCGCGAGCGTCGCGAGGACATCCCGGCCCTGGTCGAGCACTTCATCCGCCGCTTCAATGTGGAGGAGGGCAAGAATGTCGCTGGTGCCTCTGCCGAGACCGTGCAGTTCCTCACTGCTTTTGATTGGCCCGGCAATGTTCGCCAGCTGGAGAACGCCGTCTACCGCGCCATCGTGCTGGCCGACGCGCCGTTCCTACAGCCCTACGATTTCCCGGCGATCTCAGGGGTCAAGGCCCCGCCGCCCGAACTCTCGATGCCGAAAATGCCGATCTCCTCCAGGGTCCGCAAATGGCCTCGACCATCCAGAATTCGCACCGGCGCATCCTTTGGCATCTCAGAAATAAGCTCAGCTGCGGTTGGCAAGATCGGCATTTTCGGCATCGAGAGTTCGGGCGGCGGGGCCTTGA
>JANPNB010000090.1:0-8549 GCA_031427275.1 Alphaproteobacteria bacterium
GCACGGATGATCCCCTGGTTTGCGGTTCAGACCCGCCTCTAGGCCTTTTTCGCCGGCCACAGGCCCAGGATCGCGCCCCGCGACCAGATATGAGATCAATTGAAAGCCCATATTGATCCCGACCAGAGTCGTGGACATGCCCATATAGATGTAATCGATGGCCATGGTGGTGAAATTGAAGAAGAACCACACCGCAAAGGCAGTCCCGATCATGGAGGTGCCACCTAGGCCTAAGCGAGGTAGGGCCCAGGCTAACCCCGAGACGATGATGATCGTGTTGATCACACCAATGCTTTGCATGATGGCCATATTGCTGTCGTCCGGTGCGCGCCCCAGCGAGGCGCTGTAAGCTGCGGTCCAAGCATCCCGCACTACTACGCCGTAATAGCCGTAGCCGATGGCCTCCAACAGGATCACCGCAACAGCGACCGCCAGCCAATTGATATTTTTGAACATTGTTATCCTCCCACAAACAGTGTTTGGCGAAACGCTGTCATATTCCGCTGGGTAAGGCGAGTCCCATTTCCAGGGATGGCAACAGCTATCTTGGTGAAAACCGACAAACCACCCTATAAGCCGCGCCTCCTCCTCATTTCGAGAGACGCCATGACCCGCATCCTGATCACCTCGGCCTTGCCCTATATCAACGGCATCAAGCATCTGGGGACCTTGGCGGGGTCGATGTTGCCCGCCGATGTGTTTGCCCGGTTTCAGCGGGCGCGGGGGCGTGAAACGCTCTATCTTTGCGCCACCGATGAGCATGGAACGCCAACGGAGTTGGCGGCGGCGGCGGCGGGACTAGACCCTGCGACATTCTGTGCCGAGCAGCACGAAGTCCAGGCTGAGCTGGGGCGTCGGTTTGGATTGAGCTGGGACCACTTTGGTCGATCCTCCTCACCGCAGAACCGTAGGCTGACCCAACAATTCGCCCAGACGCTGTGGGAGGCTGGCTTCATCGAGGAGAAGGTCACTCAGCAGGTCTACTCCAATGCCGATAAGCGATTTCTGCCCGACCGCTATGTGATCGGCATTTGCCCGCATTGTGGCTATGAGGCGGCGCGGGGCGATCAGTGCGAGAATTGCACGCGGGTGCTGGACCCAGCGGACCTGATCAAGCCGCGCTCGGCGGTGTCGGGATCGGATGACATCGAGATCCGAGACTCTAAGCATCTCTTTCTTCGCCAGAGCCTGTTTTCTGATCGGCTGCGCGCTTGGATCGACGGCAAGAAGGGCGATTGGCCGCTGCTGGTGACTTCTATCGCGCTGAAATGGCTGGATGAGGGGTTGCAGGATCGCGGCATCACGCGGGACCTGGAATGGGGCGTGCCGGTCAATGCGCAAGACTGGGGCGCTAATCCCGAGGGGTCTAAGCCCGACCTGGCGGGGCTGGCGGGCAAGGTGTTCTATGTCTGGTTTGATGCACCCATCGAGTATATCGCCGCGACCCAGGCCTGGGCCGATGGTCTGGCACCAGGAGGCGGCACCCCTGACGATGTCTGGGAGCGCTGGTGGCGTGGGCCCGATGCGGCTGACGTCAGCTATGTCGAGTTCATGGGTAAGGACAATGTTCCGTTCCACACCGTGGGCTTCCCCTGCACCCTGATCGGGGCCAACGAGACCTTGGCTGCGGACGGTACTTGGCGACCGGCCAACAATGCGCCTTGGAAGCTGGTTGATCGGCTCAAGGGCATGAACTGGCTGGACTATTACGGCGGCAAGTTCTCGACATCTCAGAAGCGCGGGGTGTTTATGGATCAGGCGCTTGAGCTGTTGCCGCCGGACTATTGGCGCTGGTGGCTGAGTGCCAATACGCCGGAGACCTCCGACGCCACCTTCACTTGGGAGCAGTTTCAGACCCAGGTGAACTCTGATTTGGCGGATGTTCTGGGCAATTTTGTCAATCGCATCTTGAAGTTCACCGAGACGCGGTTTGAAGGCGCGGTGCCCAGGGATGGTGAAGATGGTCCCCTTGAGATCAAGCTGCGGGCCGATGTTGCGGCAAAGATCACCGAACTGACCGATCTCCTGGAAGCGATCGAGATGCGAAAGGCGTGTCAGGCCCTGCGCCAGCTTTGGGTGCTGGGTAATCAGTACCTGACCGAGGCCGCGCCCTGGACGGCGCTTAAGACTGATCCCGTACGTGCCGCCGTGGCCGTGCGAACCGGGCTCAATTTGGTGGCGCTGTTCGCTAAGGTCGCTGAGCCCTTCATTCCCTACACCGCCGCGACGATTGCAAATGCTGTGGGCGAGGAGACACCGGCCCGTTGGCCCGATGCCGCCAGGGCCTTGGACATCCTGCCGGTGGGCCGAGCGGTGCGCGCGCCAGAGGTACTGTTTCGCAAGATCGAAGATACTCAGGTCGCAGAGTGGCGTGAGCGATTTGGCGCCGAAGCCTAGAGCCCGTTCCCTTTAGACGGAACGTCTAAAGGGAGAAACTGGGCTCTAATTCAAATAGTTAGAGCATGTTCCGATAGCCGGTTCCCACTTATCGGAACATGCTTTAGCCCTTAGAATCACTCTCGATGGCTGAGGTGTTTGCTGATTTCGTCAGGACTGATGTCCAGGGCGTCGGGGCTCATCGTGTTGTATTGAGCGGTATGGCCCAAGTCGATGACCACGGTGCGGTGTCCTTCCCAGAGCATGTGCAGGGAAACATAGAGGATTATGACTAGGCCGACATAGCCGATCCAGCGGAACCGATGCAGCAGTTTGGCAATATAGGTCGCGGCCACCCCCATCAGGGCAATAGAGATCAACAGCCCCGCGACCAACACATATGGGTGCTCTTTCGCCGCACCAGCAACCGCCAGCACGTTATCGAGCGACATGGTCAGGTCTGCCACCAGGATCTGGATGAGGGCTTGTCCCATCGTCTTGGTGCGGGCGGCGTGCTTTGGTTCAGCCCCGATGTCTATTCCGGTCGCGTCTTCTAGGGCCGCTTCCCCCTCTGCCGATTCCTCGCGGCCCTGTTCCGCCAACTCGCGGTACATTTTCCAGCAGACCCAGAGCAGGAGTATTCCGCCCGCGAGTAGCAAGCCCACGACTTGCAAAAGCTGCACGGTGATCAGGGCAAAACCGATCCGCATGATCACGGCGGCGATTAGGCCGAGCATGATAGCGCGTTTTCGTTGGTGCGCGGCCAATCCGGCCGCAGCCAGTCCGACCGCGACGGCATTGTCGCCGGCTAGGGCCAGATCAATCATCAAGACCTGGAAGAAGGCGACCATAGCGCCGGGATTGGAGAGGCTCGCGAGAAATTCCATGCCCCTCAATGCCGTGTCAGCTCCTCTCCGGCAAGTTCGAAGGAGGGCTTGTGCGTTCTTGTTTCAGGGTCGAACCTGTCGCGCTGATTTGATGAGGTCCAACAGATGCCTGCCGACAGTACGCTCCGTGAGACAATCCTCGAACCCGGCCTGCCGATCATCGATCCCCACCACCACTTCTGGGATCGTCCCGCCGCCCGGATGGCCGCCTTGCCTCCGCCGACACACGGCTTCGACAAGGTGATACGCAAGGTGCCGCGCTACCTCTTGCACGAATTGTTGGCGGATATGAGCAGCGGCCACAATGTGCAGGCCACGGTCTATATGGAGTGTGGCTCTATGTATCGTCGGGAAGGACCGGCGGCCATGCGTCCGGTGGGCGAGACCGAGTTCGTCAATGGTATCGCGGCCATGACGGCGAGCGGGAACTATGGCCCGGTTCGGGCGTGCGCTGCTATTGTCGGACACGTGGACCTGACGATTGGAGGCGCGACGCGCGACGTATTGGAGGCCCATATTGTCGCGGGCGGTGGTCGGTTTCGGGGCATTCGCCATGCGGCGGCGGCAGACAACGATCCGCAGGTGTTGGGCGCGATGGCAGGACGTGAACTTGGGCTATACCGAACAGCAGCATTCCGTGAGGGGTTTGCCCAACTCGCGCCCCTTGGCATGTCCTTCGATGCCTGGATGTTGGAGCCGCAACTAACGGATCTGATCGATCTGGCCAGAGCGTTCCCCGAAACGCCCATCATTCTAGATCACGTTGGAACCCCGCTGGGGATCGGCAGTTATGCGGGCCGTCGGGAGGAGCGGTTCCCGATCTGGAAGCAGGCGATACTGGATTTGGCGGCCTGCCCGAATGTCAGCTGCAAGGTCGGTGGGTTGGCCATGGTGTTTCCAGGCTTTGACTCGTTCCTCAGCGAGCCAGCGACACCCTCGGCGCAATTGGCCGCCGAGTGGAAACCCTATGTGGAAACCTGCATCGAAGCCTTCGGGGTTGATCGCTGCATGTTTGAAAGCAATTTCCCCGTCGATCTGGGCAGTTGCACCTATGACATCCTGTGGAATGCCTTCAAACATCTGGCAGCGGGGGCGTCGGCGACTGAGAAGACCGCGCTGTTCTCCGCCACGGCGGCCAAGGTCTACCGGGTTGATTTGCCTAGAGCCCTTCCCCTTTAGACGGAAACGTCCAAAGGGGGAAAAGGGCTCTAATTCAAAAAGTTGGAACATGTTTCGATCCGATAACCGGTGCCCATTTATCGGAACATATTCTAGCTGACGCCACGTCGGTCTTGCTCAACCGGCCCAAAGGGCTGACGGTGCGCGCTACATAGAACAAACAAGATTAGGGAACCGCTATGTCCATCGATTTCGAGATTCCAGCCGAAGCCAAGGCTGTTCGCGCCAAGGTGCGCCAGTGGGTGCATGAAGAGTGCATTCCCGCCGAAAAGCGGCTGGTGGACAAAGAGTCGTTCAAGGTTGTCCTGGCCGAGTTGCGCGACAAGGCGCGCGGCCGGGGTCTGTGGTTACCCTTCATCCCCAAGGAATATGGCGGCATGGGGTTAGGCCCGCTGGCCAATGCTCTGGTGCAGATGGAGCTGGGTGAGAGTCATCTGGGCGCGTTGTCTATGAACAGCCAAGGTCCGGATGACGCGACCATGCTGACCCTGCTGGCGCACGGCACGCCCGAACAGAAGGAGCGGTTCCTCAAGCCCCTGCTTAACGGCGAAAAGCGCGTTTGTTACTCGATGACAGAGAAGGCCGCTGGGGCCGATGCCACGGGCATGCAGACCCGCGCCGTCAAGGACGGCAACGAGAACTATATTCTGAACGGCGAGAAGTGGTTCTCATCGGCCGCCAGCGCCGCCGATATGGCCGTGGTGATGGCCATGACAGACCCCGATGCGCCTCGCCATCAGCGTTATTCCACCTTCATCGTTGAATTGCCCAATCCCGGCTACATCATCAAGCGCGATATCGGCACCATGGCCAAGGAGGGCCCGCTCAGCCACATCATGGGCGGCGGTCACTCCGAGATCGACATCAAAGATCTGGTGGTTCCCGCCGAGAACCTGTTGGGCGGGGAGGGGCAGGGCTTCAATATGGGTCAGCACCGTCTTGCCTACGGCCGTTTGCGCCACGGCATGCACAATGTGGCCATGGCCCAACGCGCCCTGGATATGGCCGCAGCGCATGTCACCAAGCGCGAAACCTTCGGTAAGAAACTGTCGGAACGCCAAGGTGTCCAGTGGATGCTCGCCGACTGCGCCAGCGAGCTTTACATGGCCCGCCTGATGCTGCTGCACATCGCCTACAAGGCCGAGAAGGGCATGGACCTGCGGCAGGAGAACTCCATCGCCAAGGTGTTCCTGGCCCATATGGTGCACAAGGTGGTGGATACCGCCATCCAGTTGCATGGCGCACTTGGCTATTCCACCGACACCCCTTTGGCGGCCTGGTACACCCATATCCGCTCGCAGCGCTTGGTGGACGGCCCTGATGAAGTGCATCGCTGGACCGTGGGCCGCAATGTGATCAAGGCCTATGAGCGAGACGGCACAACGGCCGCTGCAGCCGGTGGTGATTTGCTCTAGGTCAGGAGCCCGGCAGGACCAATCCTGCCGGGTTAATCGGCTTTGCCAGACTGGGTGTCATTGCTCAGAATTTCGTCATTGAACCGGCGTTGCTCAGACTGGGAGTCTCTAACGGCTTCTCGTCGAGCTTCAACTTCTGTGGAAGCCGCCAAACTGTAATCGGTAAAAGCATTGAACTTGCGGCGGCGCTCTTCGCGACGCCTGGTCTCGCGAGCATTCCGGGCGACTAGGCTGGCAATGAACAGGGCTATCAAGACAAGGAAGGCACCTAGTACTGTGCGCTGACCCGTTGCATCCAAGGGGCCAAGCCATGATCTCTTTGCCGTGGCAGTGGGCACCATTGCCTTGGGACCGGTGTCCAAACTCGCCAGGGCAAATTCCACTGGAGTGCGCACGCCCGTCAGCACCGATTGAACGTCGATATGCAGCGGGCTCGTGGGTCCATCGACACGACTGGCGACCCAGAAAAAGGTCGCTGCTTTCCCCGCTTTCAGACCAACGGCTTGCGACCCGCTCGGCGTAATCTCGTAACCTTGGCCCGAAAGTGTTGCTCGCACTTGCGCCGTCCGTGCTGCGGCACCCAACCCATGCTTGGGAGCCTCTGCTTGCAGGGCAGCCAGGAGGTTGGCCGGAAGCGCCAACTCAATGTTTGCGCTTTGACCTTCGGCAAAATTCGTCGGAGCCTTCAGGGTCAAATCGCTGGCGACCTGGGGTGCAATCTGGGCCTGAAGGCCGGCCAACTTGGCGTCTGCTGGGATCGGCAGAGCTGACGAGATCGGTATTCGAACAGGTCCTTGTGTCGGTTGAACGAGCTTGACCTTAGATGAAACGCTCGCGGGCTTGGGCGCGGCCTTAACCACCTCAACCGCCTGGGGGCGCGCAGAAGGGCTCAGCGTGATCTGAGCGCTACGGCGGGGAGCGGCAGCGGCATCGGATGGCGTTTGGCCGGGGCGTTCATGCCGGACGTGCGATCGAATTTGCGGCTTACGGGGAGCTTGTGTGGCGATCCTTGAATCCTGACGGGCATCCTCAGGATTGGCAATGGGTCGCATCGCCGTTACCAGGACACCGTCAGCACGTCTGAAAGTGATTATCCCATTGGATTCGACCCGGGCCTCTTCTGACGGCCCACCGAGCAGGCCGCTGCCGTCGTTTTGTGGGGCGTTGGGCACCGTGGCGGCTGGCATGGGCTCTGCTGCCTCCGGCGCGATGGGCGGCTCATAGGTCGCGCGCCCACTGCAAGAGGCCAACAGGGCGGTTGCCAAGAGTGAACCCCCAGAGATCAGTGCGGAGCGATAAGGGTGCGACACTCGAATTTCCCATCATGTTCAATCGGATCCGATTGCATCCGGAACCAAGGTTTTAGAACGTGCGGCGGCAGAATTTGTTTCAATCAGAACACTGAGGGCGAATTGCGACTTAAGCCTATTTGATTCCCCCTAGGGGCGAGGGTTTGCAGCTTGGTACAACGCGATGGCAGCTGCGGCTGAGACGTTCAAACTCTCAAATCCACCGGGCATCGGAATTTTGGCCAGTTCGTCACAGTGTTCAGAGACTAAACGTCGCAATCCGTCTCCCTCCGACCCCAAGACCAGCACAACAGGTTGACCGTCGAGCACTTGGTCCAAGGTCCGCGTGGCTTGGCCGTCAAGGCCAACTGTGCGCCACCCGGCTTGGCTTAAAGTCTCTAGGGCGCGAGATAGGTTGGTTACGCGCACGGTATCAATCTTATCGACCGCGCCGGCTGCCGCCTTGGCCAAGGCTCCGGTCAGTTTGGGTGCATGCCGGTCTTGTAAGACGACCCCCATCACGCCGAATGCGGCGGCCGAACGCAGGATCGCCCCGACATTTTGAGGGTCAGTGACCTGATCCAGAACGAGAATGACACCGCCTGGGCAGGCCTCGAAATCTTCCAAAGCCAGCATTTCAGGCTCGCCGATCTGTAGGGCTATCCCCTGATGGACGGCACCTTGCGGCAGGCCCTGGGTGATGTTTTGAGCATCGACGACCTCAAGTGCCCCGATTGTGCCGAATCGCTTGGCAACCTCTCGCGCTCGGTCTGCGGTCGCCAGAAGCCGCAGGGCCGCGGGACGTTTTTCGTTGCCAAGCGCCGCTGCCACAGCGTGCCAACCCCATAGCCAATCGTCCGAAACCGCGTCGCGGCGGGGTCGAACGCCTCCTAGAGGTGGCTTGCCATGCCTGTTTTTAGAACCGCTCGGGCGTGCGTTGCGTTCGGTGTGCGAGGCCACTATAAGACGCGCTCCAAATTGGGGACGAATGAGAATTCGCGCCTTGATAGGGCTCTAAGCGCGCTGGGGGAATGTCCCGAGTGGCAAAGGGGGGGGACTGTAAATCCCCTGGCGTACGCCTTCGTAGGTTCGAGTCCTACTTCCCCCACCACGCGCAAAGAGCGAACATATTTCAGGAGGCTCATTCGAGCACCAGAGTTATGCGGGTATAGCACAGTGGTAGTGCAGCAGCCTTCCAAGCTGAATATGCGGGTTCGATTCCCGCTACCCGCTCCAACCCTTTAGACCGCCGGCAGGAACCCATGGCCAAAGAGAAATTTGAACGTAATAAGCCGCATTGCAACATCGGCACGATTGGTCACGTTGACCATGGCAAGACGACGCTGACGGCGGCGATCACGATGGTTCTTGCCAAGACCGGTGGTGCCAAGGCGATGAGCTAT
>JANPNB010000091.1:0-1725 GCA_031427275.1 Alphaproteobacteria bacterium
GGGGGAAGACCAGCCCAAATCCCATGGTCGGCGCCCTCGTGGTCAAGAACGGCCGCATCGTGGGCCGCGGATACCATCACGGTCCAGGGCAACCTCACGCAGAAACAGAGCCGTCTCGCTTATGCGACCGTAAGACTTGAGGAATTCGCCGGATGAAACTGTGACGCTGGTCATGAAGGCCTCCGATTTGGAGATTTACTCGAATTTATCGAATATGTCGATAATTCAAACCAACCTCGGTGGCTCCCCTAAGCGTTCCGCGCCATCAGTCCACCGTCCACTGGAATAGTCACCCCGGTGATGTAGCTGGCAGCGGGCAGGCACAGGCTGACGGTGATGTGCGCCACCTCCTCTGGCTCGCCGTAGCGGCCCATCGCCGTGCGGCGTTTGGCGAAGATGGCCTTGTTCTCGTCTGGGATCACCGCGGTCATGCCGGTATTGATCGGCCCAGGGCAGATGCAGTTGACGGTGATCCCCGCGCGGCCCAACTCGACCGCCAATGCGCGGGTTAAGCCCGTCACCCCAGCCTTGGCTGCCGCATAGGGACTATCACCATTGGTGGCACCTAGCGCTTCAGTTGAGGCGATATTCACAATTCGCCCGGCCTTTGATCGCCGCAGGTGCGGCAGCGACGCCCGGATCACTAACTGCTGGGCGGTCAGCAGGATCGCCAGAGACTTGGCCCACACCGCATCATAGTTCGGCGAATCGATCCGCGCGCCGCCCGGCACTCCGGCATTGTTGACGACTATGTCCAACCCGCCGAACCGAGCGGCGATCTCCTCGGTAACCCGCCCGACGGCGGCGGCGTCGGAGACATCCAGCGCCCAGGCGTGGGCGGAAAAGCCTTGTTCTAAGAGCCCTTGCGCAACGGCCTGCGCCGCTTCGCCATTGAAATCCGTCACCGCGACATGGGCACCTTCCTGCGCGAAAACGGTGGCGGTGGCGGCCCCCATGCCAGAACCCGCCCCGGTGACGTGGGCGATGGAGCCTTTGAGTGAGCGGCTAAGGGTCATGACAGGCTAAGGCCTCCATCCACGATCAGGGTTTGCCCGGCAACATAGGCTGCCAAGGGCGAAGCTAGAAACAGCGCCGCCCCGGCCATATCTGTTGGCGTGCCCATCCGTCCGACCGGGATCGCCCGCAATGCCCCGGCCATCCGCTCTGGGTTCTCGGTCGTCACCGCCGTCAGTTTGGTTGCCACCAAACCCGGGGCCAGGCCATTGACCCTTATGCCGTCCCGCGCCCAGGCCTCACCCAGAGTCTTGGTCAGCGACACAGCCCCGGCCTTAGATGCCGCATAGGCCGGGTTACCCCGGTTCGACTGAAATCCCGATACCGAACTGACGATGATGATCGAGCCCTTAGCCACCGCCAGCCGATCATGAAAAGCCCGCGAACAATCCATCAGGCTGTCGAGATTGACCGCCATCACCCGGTCCCAACCCGGCGGCTCAAACTCACCCCGCCGATAGACCACCGTGCCCTGGCAAAGCACCAGCACATCGAGACAGGGCAGGATGGCCGCTTCGCGCGCGATCTGCGCCCGGTCAGCGACATCAACGCTGGCATAGGTTAGGCCTGCAAGATCAGATCCCTCCTGCCCGGCATAGTCCGATGGGTTCGGCTTGGTGCCCCACACATGGACGCTGGCCCCGCGATCGGCAAACCCATGCGCAATGCCATTGCCAATCCCGCTAGAGCCACCGACGACCAGAACGGTTT
>JANPNB010000092.1:0-10320 GCA_031427275.1 Alphaproteobacteria bacterium
GCGGTATTGATCGCGTTTACCCGGCCGACATTGATGTCAAAACCCAGAACACTGAACCCAGCCTCAAGGCTCGCCAGGGCCAAGGGCAGTCCTACATAACCCAACCCTACAATGCCAAGCATCGCGTCGCGGCTGTCTAGGCGAGCCAGCAGGGATTCAAAATCGGTCACGGTCTCTGGCACCTTGGATCCTTTTCAAACATATGTCGTCGGCCACTCAACAAGAGTTGGCGGCGAACAGGTGCTCTTAAACCGGGGCTATTTTACGCTTGATTACCAGGAAGGCCGGTTTGTGAAAGTAATCTCCGGCGAGAGGCCCGCGTATTTATCTGGCCGAAACACTTCGGACGTAAAAATGTCTCCGCTGAATGGGATGGGAGCGAGCGTGGGCGATGAACCGGCGACGCGCGCACCGAGGCGAAAAACGACGAGCTCCAGACACGTGCTTATTCACAACTCCTCTCACGCCTTCAGCGCCTGAAAATGTCCGACAGCCCTCAGATCAGTGTCATCATTCCGCACTATCACGACCTCCCGGCGCTTGATCGCTGCTTGAGGGCGCTGGAGCGACAGACGCTTGGGCGCGACCGCTTTGAGATCGTTGTTGCCGACAACAATTCGCCAGAGGGCGAGGCTGCCGTTCGTGCCGCCATTGATGGTCGGGCGCGGCTAATCGTCGTTACAGAACGCGGTGCGGGTCCAGCCCGAAACGGTGGCGTCGGGATCGCCGTCGGATCGACCTTAGCCTTTACGGACTCAGATTGCGTACCTGAACCCGGCTGGATGGCGGCGGGCATCGCGAGCCTATCCACCTATGACTTTGTCGGCGGCCACGTGCGGGTCTTGTTGCAAAACCCACCCAAAATGTCGGCGGTCGAGGCATTCGAGCGCGTGTTTGCGTTCGATTTCAAAACCTACATTCAGAAGAAGGGCTTCACCGGGTCTGGAAACATGTTTTGTCCCCGCTCTGTTTTTGAGGCGGTCGGGGGTTTCAGGACAGGGGTCTCGGAGGATGTTGAGTGGTCGCATCGCGCCACGTCGCTTGGATATCGGTTGGGCTATGCCCCCCGCGCGATCGTCGGGCATCCGGCCCGCCAATACTGGAGTGACCTGATCATCAAGTGGAAGCGGGTCAATCTAGAGACGTTCGGCCTTTCAAACGCCACCTATGGACAGCGACTGAACTGGCTGTTGCGCACGCTGGCTCTGCCGGTGTCGGCGCT
Organism: Alphaproteobacteria bacterium; assembly: GCA_031427275.1. Taxonomy (GTDB): domain Bacteria; phylum Pseudomonadota; class Alphaproteobacteria; order Caulobacterales; family Caulobacteraceae; genus Phenylobacterium. Next base: position 1,223 of record JANPNB010000092.1, read on the forward strand.
GGCCCACACTCCGAAGGTCATGGTGAGCGGCGAGCTAAACACCTTGGGCCAGAGACTATCCGCCCTCGGTGTGCTCTATCGCTTGCGACTTTGGAGAATGGGTGACGCCCTTCGACTTCTTTGGGTTCGGGGGACCTGACTATGCACATTGCGGTGGCCATCGTCGGCTATAAGAATGCCCAAGACATCACCCATTGCTTGGAACAGCTAGATCTCTCTACCCATACCGACTTCGAGGTCATCATTTGTGAGAACGGTGGGCCCGAAGCTTTTGCGAAACTGCAGGCCGCGATCCCGCCGGCCCTGTCCAAGGGACAGTTGGTTCGCGCCGTTCTGGCCCCAGGCAACCTGGGTTATGCGGGCGGGGTCAACGCTTGCATCGCCCATACGCCCGATGCGCAGGCGTGGTGGGTTCTGAACCCCGATACCCACCCCTATCCAGATGCGCTTGCGGCGTTGGTGCTAAGATTGGCCGTGGATGACTGCGACGCGGTCGGATGTACCCTGCACCTGCCAAATGGCCTTGTGCAGTCCCATGGCGGGCGGTGGAATGGCTGGCTGGCCCGGGCCGTATCGATCGGGCACTCCACCCCGTTATCGCCGCCGCCGAACCCCGCTCAGATTGAGGCTCGGCAGAACTATTTGAACGGCGCGGCGATGTTGATTGGGCGCCGGTTCCTCGAGGTCGCCGGGCCGATGCGGGAAGAATACTTTCTCTACTGCGAGGAGGTGGAGTGGTGTTTGCGCGCAAAGGCCATGGGGCTGCGACTTGGTTTCGCGCCCAGCGCGCTCGTCCTGCACTATCAAGGTACAACAACCGGAAACCCGCCTGATATCCGGCAGCGCGGTCGGGTTCCGGTCTATCTTAGCGAACGCAATAAGATCCTTTTGACTCGCGATCTCTATCCACAGCGACTGGGTCTCGTGATCCCGGCCGCCTTGGCTGTGATGCTCCTGCGGTTCGGACGCCGCGGCGCATGGCGCCAGCTCGGCTACGCGCTTTCCGGATGGTGGGCAGGCCTAAAAGACGAGCGCGGGCCTATTGCAGTTTGAGGCTCTTGCCCGGTGTTTCGGTGTCAGGCTGAGATTGAATCCGATAGATTAGCGCAGCGGCCATCCCCATCATCATGAACTGCAGCAGGTGGTTCTCGATCTGACTGAAGATCGACTTGATGACGAAGAAGGCGCTCAGCGAAATGCCGATCGGGATTAAGAACGTGCGCTCCCGTTCCCGGGGCGGATTTCCCAGGCCATATTTTGCGCAGGCGTGGATGGCGACGAGGATAGCGGCGTAGTAGACGAGAAAACCTATGATCCCGTAGTCCAGCGCGATCAGCAGGTAGTAGGTATCAATGGTCAGGACGTCGGCCAGATTGTGATACCCCAGCGCCTCGCCACCCCGCCCGATGCCAAAACCCCATGGATGAGTTAGGATCTTGGGCATACCAGCTGCGATTTGGTCCATCCGGCCTTGATTGCTGTAGCTGGCATTGCTTCCACCCCAGACCATCTTGCGCAGAGGTTGGATGGCGAAACTCGCCGCCATAAATCCGCAAAAGAGCACGGGGTAGGACATCACAACAGCCGGGCCGAGCAGGGTGCCCTTAACGAGGCGCCACCGCATCAGGCCCCAACACAACACGTAGAGTAGGCCAGATAGGAAGAACCCGACCATCCCAAGCCGGGCATCGGTTTGTAGAATCGAGAAGAACACGAAGGGAATGGATAGTCCCGCCAACACCTTGGTGATCAACTTGAAATTGCCCATCATGAAGTGGAGCAGGAACGGGGTCGTTAGGGCGAAGTATTCCGCTAGGCCCAAGCTGGTCGAGTGGGTGCCTTGGATGCGATACTTGTCCGTGCCGAGGCGGCGTGCGCCCTGAAGAACTCGGTCCACATACTCGTCTTGAACCCGCAGGAAACTGGGGATGTGGCCAGCCCAAGGTACGTGTCCATCCTTGGCTTCAAAGATACCGATAATACCCAAGACAATGGCGGAGACCCACAACAGGACTGCGAAGGTTTGAATGCTGCCAGGCTTACGAAACACATAGCAGCTGGCAAAGAAGATCACGGTCCAGCTGACCTGCGTGTCGATCAAAGCGTTGATCGAGGTGTCCAGATTATTCGAAAACGCAATCGATATGACCTGGATGCCAATGAAGCCAACGACCAATTTCCCCATGTAAGGAATGGCCCGCATGACCTCGAGCGTCTTGGTTCGAAAATCTGAGGAAACTGAGACGCAAATCAGCAGGATGAAGGTCAGCGGGAAGCCGATAAGCCGAACTGCCGTGATCCAGGGCAGGCCGGGAAGCACGATCGCGAGATAGTTAGGCCAAAGCAATGCTGCGGTCAGGAACGCGAAAAGTAGCTTTCCCAGGAGCAGGGTCGGGGCGGTCTTTAGGTCGGGTAGCGCCCAAACACCGGCCATGGCCAAAAGCAGGATCGGCGCTGCGAATTGGCGAAGGAGGTAGGGTGTTGTCAGCGCATAAAAGAAACCTGAAATGAAGCAGATCAGGACAAGGGTTGGTAGTGCGATCCATATGGCTACGCGTTTCCACCCGGTCGCCTCGGCAGCGTATGGCTTCAGAACAAACGATGGTGCAGTTGCTTTCATCGGTCTCTCTGGCGGCGGCGTTGGCGCGTCATACACTTAGCGCGGCGGTCTTTAGAAGCTGATTTTTGTCGTCAGGTTCCACATGGCTTGTGACCTGCTGTTGCTTTCAGTGTGGTTAAGCGCAGGGGCACCCAGTTCTGCCAGCATTGCATTTTCGGGTGCCCAATTTGTGTCGCCTTCACGCCTAAAGCAATTTGCAAGGTGGATTACCTATCATCGCGTCAATGAACGCTCGCGCCGTCGCGCGGGAGAGTTTCGGCTGGAACCTGTGGATCATGTTTATCGGCGACGACAATCTTCGCGCAGACCGGAACAATTTCACCGCCGTTCGTCTCTGCCTTTCCTCGCTGGTGATCTACACCCACAGCTATTGGGCGACGAGCGGGGTCTCGGGCAAGGACGACCTCAGCACATTTCTGGGCGCGCCCGTTTCCGTATTCGCCGTTGATGGCTTCTTCTTTCTCAGTGGATTCCTGGTCTATCCAAGCCTCCTGCGTTTGGCCGGCTCGGGTCGCTTCCTGCTCGCCCGCCTCGCGCGACTTTGGCCTGGTCTGATCGCCGCGATCTTGGTCACAGTTATCGGCGGGGCTTTCATCACCACTACACAGGGGTTGGGCTATCTCGGAGGCGAAACGGCAAAATTCGTGTTGATGAATGCCAGCTTTCTTCAAGGGGCCTTCAACTTGACGGGCGTGACCTGCGGTGCCGAGCCGTGCGTCGTGAACGGGTCTTTGTGGACCTTGCCATGGGAGGCGAGGTGTTATGTCGTCTTGGCTATCCTGGGCTGGGTCGGGCTGGCCAAGCCCAATTTCATGAAACTCCTTGTGCTGCCGGCCACCCTTGTGGGGGCAATTCTTTGGGATATTCCCGCCCTCCAGGCTCTGGTTGGTTCTGTTCTAGGCAGCGGTGCGGTTTATCTGCTGTCCACCGCCGATCGCCTTTGGCCGCTTTTTGCCTTAGGAACTGCAGCCTACCTCTATCGGAATAGGTTGCCTCTCTCTTGGATCGGCTTGGCAGCATTGTTCGGGCTCATGCTGGGTGCCAACGCCTTGGGCGTTGGATTACACGTTCGTGCGCTTTTTGTGGGTTATCTCGTCCTATGCCTGGGCTTTCTGACCGCCCCACGCGCCGCAGTTTCCGGCAATTGGCCAGACTATTCCTATGGCATGTATATCTATGCTTTTCCCGTGATGATGGTGGTTCAGGCCATAGGTAAGTTTCAGTCCTATTGGCTGCTTGGCGCGGTCACCTTTGCCGTGACTTTGCCTTGCGCGATGGCGTCGTGGCACCTCATTGAAAAACCTATGTTGGCTGTTTCAAAGCGTGTTCAAAAGAGGTTGGCTCAGGTGCCTGTCCCGTCGTGATAGATTCCAAAGGGCCTAGCTAGAACAAAGGTTGGAAGGCCCCACGCCATTGACAAGCTGAGTGCGTACCTCGGGCTTGAGCCACTGAAGCCGATCCTCGTTCATCACTGATCCCGACCCCAATGGCTTGGATTTTCCGAGAAGTTTGCAAAGCTGAGGGCTGATTGTCGGGGTCTCACCAATCAGCATTTTAGCATCCTTCAGACCGCGCGCCTCACTTCGGTTCTGTTTATTGATGACGGCTTCGGTGGGTGGCGAGACGATATAGTTGTCGGCGGTGAAGGTGTTGTTTCGAACAATCCAATCCGATGTCAGAGTGCCCCCGATCACCATGCCACTGACTAGATTGTCTTGGATCACCAAGTTCTGGTCATTGCCGTGAAGCCGCAATGCAAATCGCCCATCCTCGACGACGATAACATTACCCTCGATCACGACATCGCGGACGAAGGCCCCGCCTCCACCCCAGGTTTGAACCGCCGAGCCGTCTTCGCTCTTGGCCCAAAGTACGTTGTTCTGAATGACGAGGTTGTTGGGTGTGGGGTCGGGGCCGGTGTCCAAACCATGGAAGGTTAGGGCGCGGGTAGTATCCTTGACCAAGTTGTTTGAGATAAGGACATCGTGATTGCCGAGGTAGATCGAAATGCCGTTGCCGTGGTGCGCTAGCAGGCCGATTAGGCGATTTTTGTCGATCAGAACGCGGTCCGCCCCAAAGATGGCGATGCCAGTCCGCCCAACATGATCAAAGGTGTTTCCGCGGATCGAAATGTCTTTTGATGCTCCGCCGATGATCATTCCAGCCCCGCGCCAAAGACGCTGAAATATGTTGTCCTGGACCACCAATCTCGACACAGCTGTGGCGTGAATTGCGCCAGCACCGGCCCAGCTGGTCAAATCGTGCACGTTGTTGTTTCGGAACACAATGTCGTCGGCCGGTGCGCCAATACTGGTCATGGCCGCGCCGCTGCCCCAGTCTTTGGGGCCGCCGGCAAAACCCGTGATCTCAAACCCCTCGATCACCACATGGCTGCGACCTGCCAGGATGAACGCCGTGCCCCTGCGAGAGATCTCGACCTGCGAATTGCCTAAGGGCAAGGGGGCTCGAACAACCATTTTCGATCCGCGGCTCAGAGTGGCAAATTCGAAAGGCTGTTTGATCAAACTCGGATGGTTGACCAGCGAGAACAGTCCATCACGATCATCATAGGGCTTGAATCCGGGTTCGGTCAGGGTGAGTTCGCCCAGGGCTGGGTCATAGGCCTCGGCTTGAATCGAGGCGATGGCGTTGGGTTGGCCCCAGAGGTGGACGACAAGGTCTTCGACGGCAGCATTGCCGAGCGCCTTGCCAATAAATGCGCTTCTCAATCGCATTCCAGCGCCGACTTGCTTCAGATCGGCGGGGTGGAAGGCTTGGTAGTGGGCAAGATCGTCGTACCAAAAGCTGTCGGGAAGGGACGGGGCCTGGGCCAGGGTGAGTAGGGTTCCATTGACGACGATCTGATCGCTTGCCGAAATCGGTGACGGCAATTCCACTACGCGAAGATCATCTTGGTTGGCCTGGGCGGCGCAAGCGGGAGCCTCAGCGCAGGGTTTGACCTGAACGGGAACAAGGTCTCGCCCAGTAATGATAGCTTTGCCGTCTCCAAACCCTTGACCGCGATATGTGATCGGCTGTCCCTCATCGCCGCTGGCGGCCAGGGTGATGGCTCCGCGGTAGGAAACGCCAGCCTTAAACAACAGCGTATCGCCTGGTCTAAGATCGGCGCGGCCAGGATTGGCCTGGGCCTTGGCATCGCCCGGCGCATGTTTCCAAGCCGCTGCTTGGCTTAGGCCGTCGGCTTGGTCAGATCCGCCATCGAAGTCGATGTAATATGTGCGGGCCGGGCCGATCGCCTTTGCGGTGCACGACGTTGACACCAACATACCCGCGCAGATGAAGGTGAGGGCTGTCTGCCGTAGAATGCGATCAATCACGGTCATGCCTTAGCTCTCCCAAGCCGAACTCGCCAGCAACGAGCCGCTGGTATAGGTCCCGTAAAAGCCCACGTCGACGTTTCGTGAAGACTCTCAGAATATTATCGTCCAGACCCATTTCAGGGCTTTATGTGTTCAGGTTACCGCCATGCGAGCGCTCTGCGCCGATTTCATTTTTGGACGCGGATTGATCGCCGAAATCGAGAGCTCGATATGACCGCTCCGCTCGCGCTCAATGAGGGTTTCCATGCGACGCCGGTGATCGATTTTCAGGTCATCATCGCGCCGACCGAGCCTCCAGCGCCCCCATCCTATGAGATCAGCACTGTCGATGGTGTGTGGCTTGCCCGCGATCCACGTTTGCCATTGGTCGATTTGCGAGATCGTGACGGGCGGCAGGTCGGATTGCTGGTCGGATTTGTCTATAGTGAGTTTCGCGACCGCTTCCTTTCGCCGGGTATCGAGACCCTTCCGGTCTCGGTACAAAATGAAGCCGACTTAGAGACGCTGGTACTTCCGCGTCTCAGCGGCATGTACCTGCTGATAACCTCTGGGACTCTGTCTAAACGCGTCTATCCTGACCATGCGGGATCCCTCTCACTTGTCTATTCCGCGCGCGATGGACGGGCCGCTTCCTCCCCGTCATTGCTGTTGAACCGGTCGGATTATGAATCGCGCTTTCGACCCGACTTGCACCGAGACCTTGTGGTTAGGGAGGGCAGTGGAGGATGGATATCGGGAACCCTGACCGCCCATCGCGATGTCTACAGGCTCCTACCCAACCACTTCCTGGATCTCGTGACGTGGACCAGCCATCGTTATTGGCCGCGTGAGGGCGACTTTGCGACGTGGCGAGACAAATCAAGCGCTGCGGAGTCTGCTGCGCGCGCTCTAACTGCCTTCTCAAATGCCGGCTGCGATGCGTTCCGGGTCGCTGCGACTCTCACGGCGGGGTTCGACTCGCGGCTGCTGGTGGCAAGTTGCCATGAGCGGCTAGAAACCTGTCAGTTCTTCACAATCGAGACCGAGGCCAAGATTGATGTGGAGATGAGCCAAGTGATCGCCAAGCGGTTTGGCCTGTCCCACCAAATCGTGCCGCTTCGGATGGCCAACGCTGATCAGATGGCCGTTTGGGATCGCGTGGTCGGTGATTGCATGATCGAAGCCCCGCGTATGACCCATCCGACTCTTGGTGACCTTACTGAAGCCGACGCGGTTTACACTGGCATGTACGGCGAGGTCGGTCGGTGCCGCCTTTATCGGCAAGACCTAGCCGTGATCAACCAAGCCAAGATCGACGCACGGTTTGTGATTGATCGCTTGACGCTGCCGCCCCACCCCGAATTGGTCGAGAATATTGGGGTATGGCTCCAGGGGCTCGCGGGACAACCCAATAGCGTCATTCTTGACTTGGCGTTCCATGAACTGAAGTTTGGCGTTTGGGCAATGGGCCAGCGGCCGATGACCAACTCGATCAAGCTCAATCTCCTGCCCATCGCTCAGCGCAAGGTCCTGGATGCCTTCATCGGGGTAGAGCCGACGGAGAAGGGGACTGAGGCGCTGTTCTCGGCGATCATTGATAGGCTCTGGCCTGACCTGATGCAGGTGCCGATCAACAAGTTTGGCGACTTCCGCGACTACCTTGTGATCTGGGAAAAAATCTCCAACCCCAATCGGGTCCGCCGTTTTCTGCGCGACCGGCTAGCTCGCAAATCCTAAGCGGAATCCTTCCTGCTTAGACCGAGCGGCAGGAAGATACCGTGGACGCGCCACAGGACGACTGTCGCGGTCACATAACGGACAACAGTTGACATGGCGCCGGCGATTGCGGCGCCCTCAATCCCGAGGATTGGGATCAACAAAGCACTGAGTACCAACACAACGATGGCGCTGTTGATGGCGTTGATCAGCGACATTCTCCCCAATCCCGTCATAACCAAATAGCTGCCGACTGGACCACTCAGAAGCTTGAGGACCTGACCCAGCAAAAGGATGCGCATAGCGGTAGCGCCCTGGGGAAACTCGGGGCCTAAGATTGACAAAAACTGAGGTGCGAAGACGATCAGTATCAGTGACGGCAAGCCACCAAGCACCACCAAGATAGCGGTCATTTGGCGAGTTGCACCGAGGAGGTCTTTCAGTTTCCCTTGGCTGTGTAACGCGGCAATTTGCGGTGACATGCCGGTTTCTACTGCCGTCAAAAGAAAGCTCAGCAAGAGCGCGAATTGCAGGCCGACTCGAAAGACGCCGACGTCGGCGCTGTTGCTGAACCGCGCAAGAAACAGAGTCATGATCCAAGGCGTCGCCAGAGTGGCCAGCACGGTTCCGGCCAAAGGCAGGCTTTGAGCTAAAGTTTTCCTGACTGGAGGTGGCTCTGCCGGACGTCCGCGATTGCCGAGCAAGACTAGCCAAGCGCCAAATCCGAGCAGGCTAGCCACGGCTGAGGCCCCGACGAATATTTTGGCAACTTGCTCCAGGCTGTGCAGTCCGACGGTGAACGCGCAGACGGCCAGGGTCGCTGGCACCAGCGCTCCTTCCATCATTTCGGCCAATGCAAATCGGCTCAAACCTCGCAACAGACCGCCGACCAATCGTAGGATCGCCGTCGTGATGATCCCCAGGCTCAGAATGCCCAAGACCCCAATGAACTCTGCCCCCTCTTTGAAGGCCTGCCCGATTAGTCCCGCACCGGCCCAAACCCCCACACTGGTCACCAAGCCGGTGGTGAGGATTATGGCCAATCCCGTCCAAGCCCAGCCGCGGGCCGCACCCCAGCTTTCGGCTGAGCGGAAAACAGCAATGGCTCGGGTGGTGCTGTAGTCCAAGCCGCAAACGCTGAATGAGGCGGCAATCGCCAGAATTGTGGTGCCGAGCACCCAGACCCCAGACCCTGTTGCGCCAAATTGACGCGCAATCAGGATGGTCACGCCAAAGCCAATTCCTGCCGTGGTAAGCTTGCTGGCGAGCGAAGTGATGGACCCGATAAGGGCACCGCGGAGATGGCCCTCGGTCAGTCGGCGCAAAAGCGATCGCATATCCTTAGTTCACTCGCTCGATGCTGGTCATGATGCCCATCTACTGCAGCCATTCGATACACGGCACCTTGCAGCCAAATTCCCGTGAACCGATGAAGATATGCA
>JANPNB010000093.1:0-2912 GCA_031427275.1 Alphaproteobacteria bacterium
CGAACCCTCGATGAGGCTCTACACCCCATACTCCCTTAGCAGGGGAGCACCTTCGGCCACTCGGTCACGTTTCCTGATTAGCATTTTCGCCGCCGTTGGCGGTTGGGTCGCCTAATGGTCAAGGGTCAAAACGTTCGAGACTGAGCGCGAGCCCGGGCGGATAGCAAAACAGCCCGGAGGTGATCCGGGCTGTTTCCATTAGCTTCAGGGTGACGACGCTTTTTGCGCTACATCACCAGGTTACGGCCACACGACCGTACACATACCGTCCCGAGCGACCGAACGGCGCGTAGTTCGAGAACGGCGTGTTGGAGGTCGAGTTCAGGGCGGCCGGAGTTTTGGTGGGGTATTTGTCGAAGATGTTGTCAGCACCCAAGGACAGGCGAACCTTGCTGGTCACGTCCCAGCGGCCTTCCATATCCACAACGACGGCGGGCTTGAGCACGAGGTCGGTGGCTGCGGTGGTGCCAGGTGACAGGACTTCACCATAGCGCGTGGCCCTGATGGTCGCACCGTAGTTATCCAGCTTCCAATCCACAGCGGCGTTGAATTTGGATTCTGGAGTGCCTTTTTCCAAGGTCAGGACATTGACCCGGTCAAATAGGATCGGGGAGGGCGACAGGGCCGAAAGCGCCGCAGTCTTAGGAACCTTGGTCACTTCGGTCGAATTGAAGTTTGCCCCGAGGGTGACACCAAAGCGGCCGACTTGGTCAGTATCCACCTTGAAGTTTGCGATGATATCGACGCCGCGGGTTTCAGTGTCCACGCCGTTGATGAAGAAGCGACCACCGCCAATGCCAACGAAACCCAGAGAGGTCAGGTAAGCACGAACATTGGCCTGGGTCAGATTTTCCGAAAGAACGATGCGGTCCTTCAGATTGATCTGATAGCCATCGATCGTCAGATTGACCGCGCCAAAGCGGAACACGCCTCCGAGCGCGAAGTTGGTCGATTCTTCAGCGCTCAAGGGCTTGGCACCCAAGGCGGCGGCAACGCGGTCAGTGGCCGGGAAGGTGGTGATATCAAAGGGCACCCCGGCGATAAAGTTGGTGGAGGTGGTGGCGAAGTACTGTTGTTGCAGAGAAGGTGCCCGGAAGCCGTTCTGGATGGACCCGCGCACCGCGAAAGCGTCCGTGAAGTCATAGCGAAGCGCGACTTTGCCCGTCGCTGTCTCGCCGAAGTCGGAATAGGACTCGCCACGCACCGCCACAGAGCCCAGCAGCTTGTCCGTCAAGTTGGCTTCTAGATCGACATAGACGCCGACCGAGGTTCGGTGCTTATCGACCTCGTTAGAGGGGCGGAAACCGGGGAACACCTGTGATCCAGACGCCGTTGGTGCGCCCGCCAGCAGTGCGCCGCCGTTGCGATAGGAATCCGACTCACCCGCGTGGATCTGATAACCCTCGCGGCGCGCCTCGATGCCAGCGGCCACGTTTAGCGGGGAAGACAGGCCAACATCAAAGGTGCGGGTACCTGATAGGTTCAGAGTCAATTGGTTGGACTCAAATCCGCCCGCGTTGAAAACGGTCTTGCTTGTCGGGCCGATAGACCGGTTCAAGGTGTCGCGAATGACGAAATTCATCTCATTCGAACCCCAGGTCAGGGACGTGTCCATGTCCCAGGTCCCGAGTTTCCAGGTCACGCCGCCCGCGGCTGAATAGTCTTTGACGGTGGGGTTGATGAGCGGAAGGAAGCCATCTGGATAGATCGCCGTAATGTTGCGTGCATCGCTAGCGCGACGGAAAAAGCCGGCCGAAACCGAGTCACGCTGCTGGACGCTGGCCCAGCCGTAGAGGTGGACGTCGTCGCTGACATCGTAGCCCGCATTGGCAAACACGGTTGATTGCTGAAGCTCTGGTTCGCCGTACCAGGCGTTGTAGCGGTTGATTGTCGCCTCACGTGGGTCGAAGGCACCGGCCACGAGATCAAATTGTTGGCGCCAGTCTGGTGCCGTGCGGATGGTCTTTTGCTGGTCGAGATACTCCGCCGCGATGGTCACGAAGCCAGAGTCACCGAGCGGGAGGCCAATCCAACCCGACAGGTTCAGGGTTTGGCCGTCGGTGCGATCATATGAGGCCTTGTCGGCAACGGTCCAGGTCGCGCCGGTTGGAGTTGGCCCGACGAGGGTGTCGACGGTGGTGATCCGCGCGCCGTAGGTCGCCGTAACGCCGGCCCCGCTGGAAGCTTCTTTCAGTCGGATATTCAAGACACCGGCGATAGCGTCAGAGCCATACTGGGCCGAAGCGCCGTCCCGCAGGACTTCAATCGACCTCACTATGGATGAGGGGATCGTGTTCAAATCGACAGATGAGGAACCGCGACCGATCGTGCCGTTCACATTGACCAGGGAGGCCGAGTGGCGACGCTTGGAGTTGACAAGCACCAGGGTCTGGTCGGGCGACAGGCCGCGCAGGGTCGCCGGGCGGATCGTGTCGGTGCCGTCGGCCAGGCCTGGACGCGGAAAATTGAAGGATGGCAGGGCGACCGAGAGAACCTGGTTCAGTTCACTGACGCCGACCTGATTGAGCTCAGCGGCACTAATGACGTCCACCGGCACAGCGGTGCTCATGACAGTGCGGTTGGCGGCCCGGGTGCCTGTGACGATCACTTCTTCGACTTCGTTGGCGGGAACTTCGGCAGCCCAGGCGGCCCCGGCCCAGAGGGATGCAACAGAAGCGGCCGTCAACAGAACATGGCGGTAGGTCATGCGGGGATTTCCTCGTGGAGCGCGAGCACCGGCCCGAACGCTGTTCGAATGCCTAGTTAGGCCCGGACGGGCGCAACGGAAATGACATTTGTGCAACAGTGCGTAGAAACACACCGATAACGGCCGGTAAAATACGGTCCGAAAAGAAAAAGGGCGCGGGGTTGAAGCCCTACGCCCTTTCAGATCTCAGCTTAAAGCGACGCCT
>JANPNB010000094.1:0-2783 GCA_031427275.1 Alphaproteobacteria bacterium
GTCAGCAGAAAGCCTGCGGCGCTGTCGAGCTGGCGCTCCATCAGCACGTCCATGAGATGAACGACCGTGGCCTTCATACCGCGCTTGGCCAAACCATATGCCGCTTCCAGTCCCAGCAGACCACCGCCGATCACCACTGCAACACCACCAGCAGCGGCAGCAGCGATCATCTGATCAACATCGTCCAGGTCGCGGAAGGTGACGACGCCTGACAACTCGGCACCCGGCAACGGTAGCCGCACAGGGTCTGAGCCACTGGCCAGGATCAGCCTGTCATAGGCAACTTCGACGCCGCCCTGCCCGACCACCACCTGGCGAGATCGATCGATGGATTCAACAGCGACCCCGGCGTGCAGGGTGATCCCGTTGTCGGCATACCAGGCAGCATCGTTGATCACGATGTCTGCGAAGGCCTTCTCCCCGGCCAAGACGGGTGACAACATGATCCGATTATAGTTCACCCGGGGTTCGGCCCCGAAGATGGTGATCTGGTAGCGGTCAGGGTCGCGGGCCAGAATGTCCTCGACAACCCGGCACCCAGCCATGCCGTTGCCGATGACCACGAGGCGTTCGCGTTTGAGCAAATTGTTCATGGCTAAGCCCCGATCAGACGCGCACAGGGACGGGATTGTCGTCACCGTCCGACCGCGCCAACTGCGGCCAGACCGCGCGCCAGTGACCCTTCAAGCTGGTCAGGGCGATCAGGGCGAAGAGCGCCAATGCCGCGAAGCTCAAGAACCCCAGCTGGTAGGTGCCAGTTAGCTTTTTGGCCAGTCCCAAGGTCGAGGCAAGATAGAACCCGCCGACACCGCCCATCATGCCGATAAACCCGGTCATGACGCCTATTTCCCTGCGGAACCGCTGGGGTGCCAGTTGAAACACAGCCCCATAGCCCGCACCCAGCGCCATCATGCTGAAGAGGATGACACCCAGAGCCACCCAGGCGCTCGGCATTTGGAAGCTGGCCGTCGCCAAGCCCAGAGCAGCCAAGCCGTAGACCACGCTCAGAGTGCGCACCCCGCCGAAGCGGTCGGCGAAGGCTCCACCCACCGGGCGGATGAACGATCCGGCAAAGACGCAGGCCGCCGTGAAGAAGCCAGCCATCACCGGGTCCAGTTGATACTCGGAATTGAAATAGATGGTGAGGGAGGAAGCTAGGCCGACAAACCCGCCGAAGGTGACGCCGTAGAGCAGCATCAACCACCAGGCATCAGCGACCTTAAGCACATCAAGATATTCGGCGAACTTCTTGGGTTTGGGCTGTTGCGGCGGGTCCTTGGCCAGCAGCAGATAGACGACGAAGGCGACGGCGAGCGGGATTGCCGCCAAGCCGATTACGTTGTTCCACCCGAGGGTCTTGGCCAACATCGGCGCGAAGAGGGCGGCGAGGGCGGTTCCTGAATTGCCCGCCCCGGCAATGCCGAGCGCCAAGCCTTGGTATTGCGGCGGATACCAACGAGATGCTAGCGGCAGGGCCACGGCAAACGAGGCCCCGGCCACGCCGAGTAGGGTGCCCAGGACAAGCACCTGCTGATAATTGTGAACCCCCAAGTACCACGCCGTGCCAAGGCCCGCCAAAACGATGGCTTGGCCGATCAAGCCCGTCCGCTTTGGACCGATCCGGTCGACCATGACGCCCGCCACCAAACGCAATAGAGCACCTGACAAGACCGGCACCGCGACTATGAAACCCTTCTGGGCTGGGTCGAGATGAAACTCCCTAGCGATGGCGATCCCAAGCGGGCCGAGCAGCACCCAGACCATGAAACTTAGGTCGAAATAGAAGAAGGCCGCAAAAAGCGTGGGCGTGTGGCCCGCCTTAAGGAAGGAACGCATCGACATGGGAGACCCCGGAACGCAAAAGCGGCAACAACGCCATCGACCGCGCAGGAACTGCTCTGCGGCCTGAGGCGAGTTGGAGGGGTGGCGCGCCACTGGGTCACCACCCATTCGCCGCGACAACGGATTGTTATGCCGCATTGCACAAAAGTGCGGCGCTCGAATGCCAGTACGCCTGATTTGCAGGCGATCTCGCATGACGCGTTCTGTGGGGTCGTCGGACTGCCATCGACGATCCAAAAACTCTCAGGTGACCTTATCCGGCGTTCATGTATTTATTTCGCAACTCAAACTTCCACACTCAGAGGCCAGACTCCATGAAGACCCGCATCACCGAACTGTTCGGCGTCAAGCACCCCATCATCCAAGGCGGCATGCACTTTGTGGGCTTGGCTGAGATGGCGGCGGCGGTGTCCAATGCGGGCGGGCTGGGGATCATTACCGGCCTGACCCAGCGCACGCCGGAGCTGCTGAGCCAAGAAATTGCACGCTGCCGGGCCATGACCGACAAGCCGTTCGGGGTGAACCTGACCTTTCTGCCCTCGGTCACACCGCCCGACTATCCCGGCTATGTGAAGGCGATCATTGACGGTGGCATCAAGGCCGTGGAGACAGCCGGGAATAATCCGGCCAAGTGGATGCCCGCCCTGAAAGATGCCGGGATCAAGGTGATCCACAAATGCACCTCGGTGCGCCACTCGCTGAAGGCCGAAAGCATCGGCTGTGACGCGGTCAGCGTCGACGGCTTTGAGTGCGGCGGCCACCCCGGCGAGGACGACGTGCCCAACTTCATCCTGCTGCCCCGGGCGGCTGAGGAACTGAAGATCCCGTTCGTGGCGTCGGGCGGCGTGGCCAATGGTCGCCAGCTGGTGGCGGCCCTGGCGATGGGTGCCGACGGTATCAATATGGGCACCCGCTTCATGGCTACCAAGGAAGCGCCGATC
>JANPNB010000095.1:0-2144 GCA_031427275.1 Alphaproteobacteria bacterium
TCGGCCAATTCGACCCGCTCGCTGTCCTCAAAACCAGCCAAGGACCCCAACAGGTAACGCACCGTATTGCGCAGCTTGCGATAGGCGTCCGCTGTGGTGGCCAGGATCGTCTTGCCGATCCGCTGGTCGTCGGAATAGTCGACCATCGAGGCCCAAAGCCTAATGATCTCGGCCCCGCTCTCGCGGATTACCGTCTGCGGATCCAGGGTATTGCCCTTGGACTTGCTCATCTTCTCGCCGTTTTCGTCCATGGTGAAGCCATGGGTCAGCACTCCCTCATAGGGCGCGCGGCCCCGGGTGCCTGAGCTTTCTAGTAACGACGACTGGAACCAACCGCGATGCTGGTCGGAGCCTTCGAGATAGAGGTCTGCGGGCCAATGGGTGTTGGCGCGGCCCTCTAGAGTGAACACGTGGGTCGAACCACTGTCGAACCAGACATCGAGAATGTCCTCGACCTTTTCGTAGCGGTCGGGATCGTGGTTGCCCAAAAAGTCAGTGACCGGTCGGGTGAACCAAGCGTCGGCCCCCTCGGTGGTGATCAGATCGACAATCCGCTGGTTGACCGCCTCGTCCACCAACGGCTGGTTGGTCTCTTTGTCGACAAACATCGCCAAGGGCGCGCCCCAGGCTCGCTGACGGCTGATCAACCAATCGGGGCGGCTCTCGACCATGGACCTAATGCGATTGCGCCCGGCCTCGGGATAGAAGGCGGTGGCGGCAATGGCGCTGAGCGCTGTCTGGCGCAGGGTCTTGCCGCCGTGCACTGGGCCCTCGATGGGCTCATCCATGCGGATGAACCACTGGGGCGTATTGCGGAAGATCACCGGCGCGCCGGAGCGCCAGGAGTGCGGATAGCTATGCTCAGTGCGGCCCCGCGCCAGCAGGTTGCCGGCCTCGATCAGCTTGTCCATCACCGCCGGATTGGCCGGGCCGAACTTGCCGGCCTTCTTGCCCTCTGTTTCGAGAACCTTCAGGCCTGCGAACAGCGCCACGTGTGGGTAATAGGCCCCGTCCGGATCGACAGTCTCGGGGATGGAGGTGTCGATGCCCCTACGGTCCAAATCGGCCTTGCTCTTCAGCCAGATCGAATAGTCGTCCTGGCCGTGGCCGGGCGCCGTATGGACGAAGCCGGTTCCGGCCTCTTCGGTCACATGGTCGCCTGCAAGCAACGGGACTTTGAACCCATATTGAGGGTCAAGACCAGCCAACGGGTGGGCGCAAACTGCTTGTCCGGGATCAAATGTCTCAATGCGCCGCCAGCTCGCAATCATCGCCGCCTTGGCGACATCGGCTGCCAGCTTGTCAGCCACAATCAGCCGGTCGCCCGGTTTGGCCCACGGCTCGAAGGCCAGGTCAGGGACCATCAATTCAACCTCATAGAGGCCATACTTGATGCCAAGGTTGTAGCTGATCGCCCGGTTGGCGGGGATGGTCCAGGGGGTGGTGGTCCAGATCACAATGGATGCACTCTTGCCAGCTTCCGTGCTCTCTCCAAGGCCTCTTACCTCATCAGGCCGAAGAGGTAGAAACTCTTCATTTTCATCGACGTCCGCACTAAGAAAATGGACCGGTGAGTACTCTGTCACCGGAAACTTCACCCAGACCGTCGGGCTATTGTGGTCGTGATACTCCACCTCGGCATCGGCCAGGGCCGTGCGCTCCACCGGGCTCCACATCACCGGCTTTGAGCCGCGATAGAGCTGTTTGGAGGTCACGAATTTCAGGAATTCGCC
Organism: Alphaproteobacteria bacterium; assembly: GCA_031427275.1. GTDB lineage: Bacteria > Pseudomonadota > Alphaproteobacteria > Caulobacterales > Caulobacteraceae > Phenylobacterium. The sequence continues at coordinate 1,734 of JANPNB010000095.1, forward strand.
GACGATTGCCGCCTCGCTGGAATAGTCCATGGTGGCGTAGCGATTTTCCCAGTCGCCCATCACACCCAGCCGCTTGAACCCCTCCTTCTGGACCTCGATCCAGTGGGCAGCATATTCGCGGCAGCGCTCGCGGAACTCGGCCTTGCTCACTTCATCCTTGCGCCGCCCCTGGCCGCGCAGCTCTTCCTCGATCTTCCACTCGATGGGCAGGCCGTGAAGTCCCAGCCGGGCACATAGTCCACGTCATAGCCCAGCGCGAACCGTGACCGAACCACGAAGTCCTTCAGGGTTTTCTGCAGCGCGTGGCCGATATGGATCGCGCCGTTGGCATAGGGCGGCCCGTCATGCAGCACGAACAGCGGCGCGCCCTTGGCCTGCCGGTCGGCGCGCACAGCGTGATAGAGCCCCTGG
>JANPNB010000096.1:0-3606 GCA_031427275.1 Alphaproteobacteria bacterium
ACTTCGCCATCGCTCTCGAAACCGTCAGACCATCGGATACGGACGGTCTTCTCGGCACCGACCACGTGGGCATTGGTGATCAAGTAGCCATCGGAAGAGACCAGGAAACCGCTGCCCATGGAGCCTCCGGCAAGGACCAAGACGACGGAGCCGGAGGCTTCGGAGATGGGTCGATAGGCCGCTGGCGGGCCCCCAGAAAGCTGAATTTGCGCACTTTGAATGTTGCCGGAGTCCCCGGAATTTGCGCTCGCTGGGGCATCAGTATCGAATATCTTGCGGAATTCTTCGGTCTCGGCCAGGGCGGCAGCGCCCCGCGCAAAAGCGCCGATTAGTATGGGCTCCACCTCGCGATTTGTTGCGCGCTTGATCTCGAAGCTACCGCCGGTAGAGATTATCGCTACCGTCGTGCGTTTTAGTCTCGAATAAACCTGCCACTCGATATTGAGGATACTTGAACCATATCGATAGGTAGGACCACCCTCCGGAGCCCAAACACAAATCCTGGCGTCTATCGACTTCACTCGGGCACCGATGACAAATTCACCAGCGGATTCCTTCTCTTCCTCGAAGAGGCTATTGCTGCCGCTCGAGTAGCCTGCTGACCGCATTTCCTTCTTGAAAACACTTACATAAGCCGAATTGTCGATCTCGAACCGACCGACCTCCCATTTCAGGCTCCCCGCCGGTATGCAAAACACCCCGCCTCGAAGTTTGCCCCACACCTGCCCAGGCGTTAGATCAAAGACAACGCGCGATAGGTTCACTGGCTTTGACTTGCCACCTGAACTCTCAGTCTCAAAGAGCGAGGGTGACTGTGCGCTGGCAGCTTGCGCACTGAAGGCGAGGAGCAAGACCGCCAAGACTGCTCGGCAAGAGACCGTTACCTGGACCATCACCCCCCCTGAGCAACTCGGCCCGCGCCTGAGACTATTTCGCACGGGAAGCCTGTGGCGTTGGGTCTGAGACCTTCAACGACAGAAACGAGATGGCGTCGTCGATGGGAATGAAGAAGTTGATGCCGCGCGGTGCCACGTCTTGGCCGATGCCTGAAACGGTGACGCCGACCACATCGCCGGTAGCGTTGAGTAGCGGGCCGCCGCTGTTGCCCGGGTTCACCACGACGTCACTCTGGATGTAGCTATAACCCTCAAGAATTCGATTTGCCGAGACGACGCCCTTGGTCAGGCTGCCCTGTAGGCGTGAGTCCAAGGGCGTGCCGATGGCGAACACGGTCTCGCCGGTTTGAACGCCGCCACGTCGAAGCGCGAAGGGCTGACGGCCCCGAGGTTCGGTCTTGATCAAGGCAATGTCGCGCCCGACATCGGTTCGCAGGACCTCACCGACCGTCTCGACGCCGTCGGACCATTTGACCTTTAGGTACTTTGAGGCACCAACCACATGTCGATTGGTCAGGATGTGGCCGTCTCGGGAGACCAGAAACCCACTGCCCATACCGTCGCCGGTGAACAGGGCCACCACCGATCCAGACGCCTCAGAGAGCGGTCTTGCTACGGATGCCGACTGCTGGATCATGATGGGATCGGCCGCGGTAGGAATGCGGGCAGCGGTGACCGAAGGGCCGGCAGCCAAGACCGTGGTACGAAACGCATCGCTCGCGCCTAGCGCCCGCACATTGGCCGTGAACACCATCTGCATGATAGCGTCGACGATGTGGACCTGGGCGTCATCAATATTGACTCGGGCCACGGTGGGTATCTTGGCCAGCACACGGGATTCTACGGGCGAATAGACCTGCCACTCCACGGACATTTGGGCTGAAGCCACTGCCGCCGACGTTTCGAGGTCTAGGTTTTTCTCCCGCGAGGTCATGCCGCCACAGGCCAAGATTGAGACGTCGGTTACGAGGGCCCCGATTTGCAAGTCGGCACCGTCGTCTTCGTCGCCTTTGAACAAATTATTCGGGTCTCCGGCCACGGAAAATCCCAGGGCTACCAACTCATCGCGGAAGAGTCGCTCGACAGTTGGGTCTTTCGAATATCCTTGTGTGGAGGTGTCCCAGGTGTCGAGGTTATCGAACCCGCACTTGCGACCCCAGAGCACCATCGCCCAAGGTCGACCATGCTTGAGGCTATCGCCAACCTTGGCTAGGGAAACGCTTCGCGGCTTGGAGCCTTGAGGCAGAGGCTTGGCGACGATCTCTGGCGGACCCTTTTCTTCGAGCACCGACAATTCGGGGGGTTGCTGGGCCACAGCGCCCGTCGCCCACAAGGTCAGCACAAAGCCAACCCCACCAAGCGTATGCCGTAAATTGCCCATGACTATGATCCCCGATATCTAGCGCACTTCAACCGCAGGCTGCTTAAGTCTGCGTAAACACCGCTAATTCATTGCCGCTTGGATCCCGAAAGTGGAACCTCCGGCCGCCCGGAAAGCTGAAGATTGGGCGGATGATTTCGCCACCGGCTGCAATGACCTTGGTCAGCATGGCTTCCAGGTCGTTGGCATAGAGGATGGGGATGGGCTGTTTGGTGGGCTCAGCATCGGGGCGGGCGAAGCCGCCGTCCAGGCCGCTCGAGGCCGCATCGAAGGCGACGTAGTCTGGGCCGTAGTCCGTGAAGGTCCAGCCAAACGCCTGGCCATAGAAGGCTTTGGTGGCGGGGAGATCGCCGCCGGGCATTTCGATATAGTCGATCTTGCCGTCTTCACGCATGGAACTGCTCCATAGTTGCTAATTTGTTCCAACCTAGAGTGTCAATCGGCGAGAGTCCAGACGCAGGTGTTTTTGACCGCCATGTCTTCGATTTCCCGGGTGGTGGCGACCTGGTATTCGGCAAGCTTAGTCAGGCCGGTTTTGGGGAAATAGCTGCGGCCTGGGTCGCCGATCAGAACCGTGGCTCCACGATCCCGCGCGGCGGTGAGCCAGGCCATAACCTGGTCGGTCATCGGCTTTTCGTAGCAGATGTCGCCGGCCAGGATGACCTGGGCGTCGATGTCTTGGGCGTCTAGCAGGTTGGCATCGGTATAGGCGACCTCGACCCCGTTGGCCGGGGCGTTGAGCGACAGGGCCGCGCCACAGAAGCTGTCGATGTCGGCCGCCAGGACATGGGTGGCCCCGGCCTTCATGGCCGCAATTCCGACGATGCCCGAGCCTGAGGCAAAGTCGATGACCCGCTTTCCCGTGACGATGGACGGATTGTCCAGGACGTAGCGCGCCAGGGCCTGACCGCCCGCCCAAGCAAAGGCCCAGAAGGGCGGCGGCAGGCCGATCTCCTCCAGGGCTTCTTCGGTCATCCGCCAGATGGGGGTGATCTCGTCGGCGAGATAGAGGCGAAGTTCCGGCGTATGGGGTGGATGCTGCAGCCGGGTGTTTTCGAGGATGAACTTGGCTCGGCCTTCCAGAGATTTGGGGATCAAGCCGGGACTTTCCCGGCCGCCATGGCCATGACTTTGAAATAGCCGCCCGGCTCGGTGAGCATGCCCTCGGTCACCCCTTGGCGCGCCAGCAGCTTGTGGATTTTGGGCAGGTTGTAGCAGGGCACATGCATGAACATGTGATGTTCGCAGTGATAGTTCACATAGTAGGGGGCCAGCGTCGCCCGGGCTATCAGGTTGGCATAGGTGGTGCGTGCATGGCGCAGGGGATCG
>JANPNB010000097.1:0-16224 GCA_031427275.1 Alphaproteobacteria bacterium
ACCTTGAAGCCAGGCGCGTCGGTGGGCACCAGGATCTGCGACTGGCGCAGGTTGGGCGGGCCGTCTGGGCTGGTCTGGACCATGGTGATCATGACCTTGCAGCGGGGGTCACCAGCACCCGAAATGTAATGCTTCTCGCCGTTGATCACATACTCGTCGCCCACCAACGTGGCGCGGGTATTGACGTTCTTGGCGTCCGACGATGCCGAGTGCAGCTCGGTCATGGCAAAGGCTGAGCGGATCTTTCCGGCCAGCAACGGCTCCAGCCACTGCTTCTTCTGGGCCGGCGTTCCGACCCGCTCTAGGACTTCCATATTGCCAGTGTCGGGTGCGGCGCAATTCATGGTCTCAGAGGCCATGCGGTTCTTGCCAAGCTCTACAGCGATATAGGCATAATCCAGGTTCGACATGCCCTCACCGGTTTCAGCATTGGGCAGGAAGAAGTTCCACAGACCCTCAGCCTTGGCCTTGTCTTTCGCCTTTTCCAGGCACTCCAACTGACCCGGCGCGTAGGACCAGATGTCCTTGTTACCTTCACCCAGGCGATGGAATTCCTCGCTCATGGGGTTGACGGTCTCGGTGATGAACCGCTTCACGTGATCAAGCAGCGGTTGGGCCTTGGCCGACATCCGCAGGTCGTTCAGCTCATCTTGCGGGTTCAGGCCGAAGGAGGACTGTGCCCGGGTTTTGGTCTCGCTCATCTGGTGGCTCCCATCACTTGGTTTGATTTTCGGGCGCGCGTTTCCGCAGACCGCCGTTGCCAGACAGCTTTGGCCCATCTGGCGCAAGAATCAAACAAGCGTTTCAATTGGGGGAGATAATTCCCGCTCAGGAATCGCTTTGAAGCCAAGTCGGGATATCTCGCGCCGCATGCAACACGCGCCAAATTTCAATTTGGCTGCCGTGATCCAAGTAGAAGATCAGATAGGGAAACCGTCTCAGTCTAATGCTGCGCAGTCCTGAAATATCTAGCACTTGCCCAAAGCGCGGCGATCCGGCGGAAGGGCGCGCTCGAATTCGGCCATAGGCGTGCTCCAGAGCGTCGATGAACCGCAAGGCCACAACATCGCCAGCCTCGCATACGCAATACTCAATCGCGTTATCCACATCTCGGCGCGCGACTTGGCGAAAGCGGAGCGGTTTGGCGCTCATTCGCTACTGCGGGCTCGCACCTGTTGCCTCAGGGCCTCGAAATAGCTTGGGTCGACCGGCGCCGTTAAATTCGACCCCGCACCCTCCAGCAGCAGATTACGCAGATTCAGCCGGTCTTGATCGCGGCGAATGAGTTCGCGGACATACTCACTACTGGTGCTGTAACCCCGCCCAATCACCTGCGCATCAACAAAGATTTTGAGCTTTTCGGGGAGCGAAATGTTCATTGTCGTCATGCATCTAGGTTAGCAACGATGGCAAAATTTGGCAAGCCATCTGGCTATTCGGGAAGTCTATCCCGCCAAACGTCTGGCGGCCTCCAGCTGGGTTTGCACCAGTCGCGAGCTCGGCTGGCGTTTGGGCATCCGGTTCCAGGCGTCCAGCGCAGCAATTTTGTAGGCCTCCGCCAGAGTCGGATAATTGAAGGTATTTTCCACGAAATAGTCGAGGGTGCCTTCGAGGTTCAATACCGCTTGGCCAATGTGGATAAGCTCTGTTGCGCCCTCACCGACGATATGAACTCCCAATAAGCGACGAGTCTCCAGCGAGAAGATCATCTTCATGAAGCCCGACGACAGACCCATGATGTGTCCTCGCGAGGTCTCGCGGAACCGCGCCACGCCGCAATCATAGGGAATACTCCGTTCACGGACTTGTTCTTCGGTCATGCCGATCGTCGAGATTTCGGGCACAGAATAGATGCCATAAGGATAGAATTCTGGTGGGGCGTGGGCGGTTTCGTCAAAGGCATGGCAGGCGGCAATTCGGCCCTGTTCCATCGACGTCGAAGCTAAACTCGGAAACCCGATTACATCGCCGGCGGCATAGATGTGGGCTTGGGCGGTCTGAAAGCTTTTCGGATCAACACTTAACCGGCCACGCGAGTCGGCCTCCAGGCCACACGCCTCTAGGTTCAATGTGTCGGTTGCCCCGACCCGCCCGGCGGCGAAGAGAACCATATCGGCATTGATCTCTCGCCCGTCTTCGGTCTCAACCACGCAGGTCGTCGACGAAGTCGCATAGGCCGACTTCACCTTGCAGCCAAACCGCAGACTGACGCCACGATCGCGCAGCTCATGGACAAATTCGTCGGCGAGTTCGCGGTCGATAAAGGGCAAGAGACTGTCGGTCGGCTCTAGGATGGTGACGCGAATATCCAAGGCGCTGAGGATCGAGGCATACTCCAGACCAATAACCCCAGCCCCAATGACCACCAGATGACGCGGGATGCGGGGTAGGTCCAAAATCTCATCACTGTCGAAGACCGACTGACCGTCAAACGCGATGTGCGCCGGACGATAGGGTCGCGTGCCGACCGCAATCACGATGCGTTGCGCTGAACAAGTCTGAGTCTTGCCATCGTCACGCACGATCTCCACGCGGTGGGTGTCGAGGAAACGCGCTGACCCGTGAACCGTGGCCACGCCGTTGCGGGTGAATTGATGTTCGAGGATTTCTACCTCGTGATCGAGCGTCATGTGCAGACGTTTGAGCAGGTCCGGCGCACCGATGTTCTGCTTAACTCGATAGGCGGCGCCATAGAACCCGCGCTCGCGCCAACCTGACAGGTTCAGCACCGTCTCGCGCAGTGTTTTGGAAGGAATGGTTCCTGTGTGAACCGAGACACCCCCGACCCGGCGACCGTGTTCGACCACCAGCACGCGCTTGCCGAGCTTGGCCGCTTGGACAGCTGCGCGACGGCCTGCAGGACCGCTACCGATAACGATCAGGTCATGGGCTTGGTCGCCCGAAAGAGAGATGGACACGTTCTGTCTCCGCAATGCTTCGGAGATGAGACTAGTGGCCACGGGTTAAAGGATTGATCTCAGGGACTTTCGGGGCCGTGCGCCCAAGGTCTGGACTATCGCTTGATTGAGATCATTGCGGTCGACGGTGGACTGCCAGCTTATCCTGCGAGCCAGTGAGAACTTAAGATGAGCCATCAACGCGACGAGACAAAACTACCGATAAGGCCTTTCCGCGACGGCCTTGGCTTTGTGGCGGCTGGCTTGCTGGCGTTGTTTGAGGTGCTGTGGCCGTTCGGGCCGCGACGCTCGGCTGGCGATAAGGACGCACCTGTTGTGGCCGGCGAGGCAGAACCGGTTGAACTCGACCTAAGTGAAGATCAATCAACCTTCGAAGGCGGGCCTATCCCACCTTAGGTCGCCGGGCCGCCACGACGAGACTGGCCAATGCCGCCGCAGCTGTGGCAATCGCGGCAGCCGTCGCAATGGGGTGGGCCTTGATCTCTCGGGTCGCCGAGGCTGCGATCTGAACCGAACGCTGCTTTGCCTGTTCTGCCAGCGCGTGAGCCGCTTTAGTCAGCACAGCAGACGCCTTGGACAGAGTCTCCTCCGCTTCATCACCGACCGCTTCGGTGGCGCGCTTTAGGTGACTGGTGACGTCGTCCAGCATCTCGTCGAGGTCGCAAGACTGGTCCTCGGTTGGCGATTTCGACATAGCGATTTTCCTCTTGGTGAGGCCCCTTTAGAGCGCGGCGATTCGACGAGCGCTTTGCGCTGAATCAAGGCGATCTAGCAAATTGGCGATAGTACTCATGCCTCCAAAACCCTCCGTACAAATACTTAAGGGCCAGACCCGAATTTCGCAGGCGGCCGCACAGGCTTATCCATGCAGCAATCGTTTTGAGAGGAATTGCGCATGTCTCTGTCCCACGACTTCACCGACTCTGTTCTGACGTCCTGCCCACCGCGACCAGCCGACAGCAATTCCATCGACGTCATGGCGCGGCTCGGCGTGCGCATGGCCTTTGCCAAGGACGAGGAAATCTACGGTCAGGACGAAACCGCCGACCTGATTTATCGGGTCATGAGTGGGGCCGTTCGCACCACCCGGATCATGACCGATGGTCGCCGGCAGATCAGCGAATTCTACTATCCCGAAGAGCTCTTCGGGGTCGAGGTTGGATCACGGCATCGCTACTCGGCTGAGGCTCTGAGCGATTGCTTAATTCTGGTGGTCAAGGGCTCGGCTCTGCGTGCCGTCATCGGCGAAATCGATTATGGTCGGCTGGTCAGCGCCGCAACCAGTTGCGAGCTCGACCGAACCCAGGAACATCTGCTGATGTTGGGCCGCAAGACCGCATGCGAACGTGTCGCCAGCTTCTTGATCGGGCTTGCCGACCGTCGTCGCAGCGACGCCGTCACCCTACCGATGGGACGCCAGGACATGGCCGACTACCTGGGGCTGACCATCGAGACGGTCTCGCGAATGCTGACCCACCTGCAAGGCACTCTGGCCGTCGAGTTCGCTGGTGCACGTCAGTTCCGTATCAGCAATCGCGGCGCTCTGGCTCGCCTAGCTGAGTAGCCGTCAGTTTATCTCCTCCATCCAAACGACTTGGAGCATAACCATGGCCTTCAAATCCGTTCTAACCCATGCAGAGCCCGTTCCAGCGGCCGCACCACGATTGGCGACCGCGGCCAGCCTGGCACGCAAGTGGGATGCCGTGCTGGTGGGTGTCGGCGCAGAGTCATTTGATTGGGCCGGGGTTAGCGACCCCTACGGCGTATCGGCAGGGCAATGGTTGGCGGTCGTCGTCGAGCAGATCCAAGCCGATCTCGTGGCCGCTGAGAAAGCCTTTCTCAAACACGCCAGCCAAGTGAAACACGAGTGGATATCTGTGCAGGAGTCACCCGCGCACGCAATGGCGCGCATGTCGCGATCCGTAGACTTGATCGTAGCTGGTGGCGCACCGCTGGATGATGCTGGCATCTATCGCACAGCTAGTCCGGCGGATCTGGTCATGCTCAGCGGTCGCCCGGTTCTCGTAGCCCCTCCAAGCGGCGGCGACCTTAGGGCTGAGCACATTGTGGTGGCTTGGAAAGACAGTCGAGAAGCGCGACGCGCGGTCGCAGACGCCATGCCGCTGCTGATAGCTGCTGAAACCGTCGTGGTCCTTGAGGTCTGCACTGAGGACGATCTGGCCTATGCCCAACAACATACCTTTGACGTGGCCCGCCACCTGATCCGCCATGGCGTCGACGCTAAAGCCAAGACCAAGATCGCGCCGTCAGATCGTGCTGTGGCCGAGCTCAATATCGAAGCTGAAGCCATAGGCGCAGACCTTATCGTCTCCGGTGCTTATGGACATAATCGGCTGAAAGAAGTGATCCTCGGCGGGGTGACCCGCGACCTGCTCCGCCACCCAGAAAGGTTCCTCCTGCTCACCCACTGATGCCAGTGCTAGGGGCTTAGGCCCGGGAACATGCCGCTCAATACCATCAACCATCTGAGCCCCGTTAGGACACTAGAACCGCGACCAGATAGGGCGTTATATGAAGGGACATGTTGATATCCCAAAAGCTGAGTGATCCCTGCGCATTGCACCGATGGTGCCATGGGGGAGATCAAGCCGAGTCCCAGCCTTTCGTGACGATTCTAGGCAGCTTCGGGTGATTGAGGACACCGCAGCTCGATCTCACGCGATCGACAAATCCATAGTATTGCGCTATGGCCTCGCCATCGGCGCAGTCGGACTCACGGTTCTTGCGACCAAGGTATTGGGATCGGCCATCCCAGATCATCCGGGTCTAATATTTTTCGTGCCCGCGGTGCTACTAGCCGCCGCTTTCGGGGGACCAGGTCCGGCCATCGCGGCCGCTGTTCTGACTTTGATCGCCGTGAACCCTGGCATCTTTGAAAGTGCAGCTGGGCGGGCCGAAGCCGTTGTTTTCGTTCTGCTCGGACCCGCAATTGCCTATGTCGGCTGGCGACTGCAGCGTCAAGCAAGCCGAACTCTGGACGCTCTGGCACACCTTGCCGAACGCGAAGACCATCTCCGCTCGATACTTGACACCGTCCCAGACGCGATGGTGGTCATTGATGAGCATGGGATCATGCAGTCGTTCAGTTCGGCAGCAGAACGCCTCTTTGGTTGGCGAGCCGAAGAAGTGACCGGCCGAAATGTCAGTATGCTGATGCCGCAGCCCTACCGAGATGCCCATGATCGCTATCTGAAGCGCTATCTGGATACCGGAGAGCGACGGATCATCGGCATCGGCCGGGTGGTTGTCGGCGAACGCCGAGACGGAACAACCTTTCCTATGGAGCTCTCGGTGGGTGAGATGCATTCCCAGGCTCAACCCTTCTTCACTGGATTTGTTCGAGATCTTACCGAGAGTGAGGCGACTGAGCTGCGTTTGCAGGACCTTCAGGCTGAGCTGGTCCATGTTTCTCGCCTGACCGCCCTTGGCGAAATGGCATCGGCCTTGGCGCACGAGCTTAACCAACCGCTGGCGGCGATAACCAATTATGTGAACGGCTCAGTGCGCATACTTGAGCGACCCAAACCCGACCAGGCCAAGGTCCGCGGGGCCCTCATTCAGGCCGGTGAACAGGCTCTGCGGGCCGGTGAGATTATCCGCCGGTTGCGGGATTTTGTCTCCAAGGGCGAGACCGAGCGGCGGGCTGAACCCTTGGCCAAACTGATCGAGGAAGCCGGTGCCCTGGCCATGATCGGGGCCAAAGAGCGCGGCATACGGGTTCAGTTTGCATTGTCACCCGACATCACTCACGTCTTAGCCGACAAGGTACAGATACAGCAGGTTCTGTTAAATTTGCTGCGCAACGGGCTAGAAGCCATGCAGGATACCAAGGGTAACGAACTAACCATCACCTCAGCCCCAGCAGCAGACGATATGGTGATGATTAGCGTCGCCGACCAGGGTCATGGACTACGCCCCGACATTGCCTCGCGTCTTTTCCAGTCCTTTGTCACAAGTAAGGCCCAGGGCATGGGTGTTGGCCTGTCGATCTCGCGCACCATCATCGAGGCTCACGGGGGCCGGATATGGGCAGAGCCAGCGCCGAGCGGTGGCACAGTGTTTTCCTTCACGCTGCGCCGAGCGCCGAGCGAGGAGCTGTCCCTTGACGCCTGAGGCGGTAGTTCACGTCATTGATGACGATGCGGCGATGCTCGACTCACTGATCTTTCTGTTGGAGAGCGCGGGATTTGCGGCCAGGGCTTACGCGTCCGCCACACTGTTTTTAGCCGACCAATCACATGGCTTAGGCGGCTGCATCGTCACTGACGTTCGCATGCCGGGCCTGAACGGTATGGAATTGACCCGCCATCTGCGCGGTCTTGGAATCCAAGCGCCTATTGTGATGATCACTGGGCACGGCGACGTGCCATTGGCCGTCGAAGCCATGAAGGCTGGCGTGACCGACTTTCTGGAAAAGCCCTTCGAGGACGAAGCCCTGCTGCGCGCTATCAGAGCGGCCTTGGCTGAGCCCTCCGCAGAGGCTGATGTCGCCCTAGCGGCACCTTTTTACGACTTCATCGCGCACCTTTCGCCTCGAGAGACTGAAGTTTTGCGCGGGGTTGTGGACGGCAAGGCCAACAAGGTCATTGCGTTCGAACTCGGCATCAGCCCGCGTACCGTCGAAGTCTACCGGGCCAATGTGATGTCCAAGACCGGGGCCGCCAGCTTGCCGGAGCTTGTGCGCATGGCTCTGCGAGCCGGCTTTTGCTAAGGCGTGACATAGTCCTAAGCGCCACTGCGGCCTAGTTTCTGCATGGCAATGAGCCAATCGAGCCGACCCCGAACCGAGTCGTCGACGCCGCCGATAATAGTGTGCCGGATTGGCCTTATCCCCGACAACCATAGCACGCCCCTCTCAAGCGCCCGAACCCCGAAGGCTCCGAATACTAGGCGGAAAACAGCCCCCGGCATTCCCATTGTCACAATCAAACGCGCCGAGCGGCCGACCAAAAGCCCCTTCGGCGTTTCACCGGGCGGCGTCAGCGCAAATCCATATCGAAAAACTTGCTCGAGAAAGCCCTTCAGCAAGGCAGGCGCACCGCCGAGCCAAAGCGGGAAAATGATCACCAGATGATCGGCCCATCCGACTGAGTGCTGCGCCTCCCGAATGTCGCAAGGCTGGGCCGTCTGGGTGAACTCGCTCTGAGAACGCAATATTTGAAAATCCAGAGACCCGACATCAATACGACGGATCTGATGGCCGGCAAGGCTAGCACCACGCACATAGGCCTCTGCCAGCGCCGCACTAAATCGGGCCGTACTGGGGTCAGGATTTCCGTTGATCACCAGGATCTTTCGACCCACCTGCAGCCTCGTGGTTTGCGCTCATCTTGTCCTCCATAAGATCGAAAGGCGGCCAACTCAGCTGTGACTTGGATCAATCCATTGGTACCAAAGCCACTCCGCACCGACCCCTAGGTAGGTTCCCTTACTGGCGTATGCCTAGATTGCGTCTAGGGTGCAGTCTCCAGACAATGAGAGTTGGATATGCCGTACGATCGCTTAACCGGCCGAGGTCTGTTTTTGGCGACCGCCGGTGCTATCTTCGCCGGATCTCTAGCCTCGTCATCAGCCGCCATGTCGAGCGCGCTTGGTGGTGCCGAGCAGCGAGGCAGGCAAACCGCCGTCCAACGCTGTTCGTCATGTCATGCCATTGATCAACAGGTTGTCAGTCGCCGCAAGGGGGCACCCACCTTCCGAAGCTTCGCCGGCCGTTTTGTTGGGCTATCGCTGCAGCAAAAGCTCACCGAAATTGGTGAGACCGGTCACTACGACATGCCCCCACAGATCCTGCATCAGGATCAAATCGCCGACCTGAGCGCGTATTTGAACAGCCTAGAGCGCCCACTCCGTACCCCCCGGAAACACAAACTGCGATAGGGCCTGCCGTGTCATTTCGGTACTGAACCCCGGCAGGCTGGGCACCACATAACGACCTCTCTCAATATGGATCGGATCGACAAAATATTCGTGCAAGTGGGCCTGCAAAAACTGGCCGAACAGGGCCTGACTACAGCTATCCTGAATGTCCGAGATGCCGATGCGGTTGAAGCGCTGGTCGCCGCGCAAGGTCGGATCGATATCCTTTTTAGCGCGGCGGGCTTCGTGCACCACGGGACTATATTGGAGTGCCCGCCGGAAGACTGGGACACGTCCTTCGATCTGAATGTCGGTTCAACCTATCGGACCATTCGCGCGGTGCTGCCGGGGATGCTTGCGCAGGGTTCGGGTAGCATCATCAACGTCGCCTCTGCGGCCTCCAGCATTAAAGGGGTGCCCAATAGGGCGGTCTACAGCGCCACCAAGGCCGCGCTCATCGGCCTGACCAAGTCCGTCGCCGTCGACTTTGCGGCGACCGGGGTCAGGTGCAATGCCATCTGTCCTGGCACCGTGGATACACCTTCTCTGGCTGGACGCATGGCCGCAGCGGCCGATCCCGCCGCTGCTCGACGCGATTTCATTGCCCGCCAACCCATGGGCCGATTAGGCACGGCTGAAGAGATCGCGCATCTCGCGGTCTATCTAGCCAGCGACGAATCCAGCTTTACTAGCGGCGCGGCTCTATTGATCGACGGCGCTTGGGCGGCATAGTTTGCCAATCAAGACAAAACAGTTGCACAGGCTCTAGCCGTCTTGGGTGCCGCTACGGCATAGCCTATAGGGTTTGGAAACGGGCAAGGTCGCGTGGGACCTTAAGCCCGAATGACCGCGCAATAGCGGCACTTTTGGGAGCATCACCTATGGGCTGGAATTTCGGCGACATCCTAGACACGATCGCCCGCGCGGTTCCATCCGAAGCACCAGCCTTCATTCATGGCGAGCGGGTGATCAGTTGGGGTGAGTCTGACCAAGCCAGCAACAACATGGCTCGCGGCTTGATCGCGCGCGGGGCCAAGCCCGGCGACAAGCTCGCCATCTATATGCGCAATCGGCCAGAATATTTGATGACCTTGGCCGCCGCGTGGAAGGCGCGGATGACGCATGTCAACGTCAACTACCGCTACACCCCGCAAGAGGTCTGGTACATTTTCGACAATTCGGACGCCCAAACGGTGGTCTATTCGTCCGAGTTTCGCAATGCTGTTTCCGAGATCAGACCCCGCCTGCCAGGCGTGAAAACCTGGATCGAGGTCAGTCCGGACGGCAAGGTCGCGCCCTTTGCGGAGGGGTTTGAGGTCCTGGCCGCAGAAGGTAATGGCGGCCCGCTGGATATCCAACGCTCCGGCGACGACCAGTTTTTCATCTATACCGGTGGCACGACGGGCATGCCCAAGGGCGTCATGTGGTCCCATGACGACTTGCGCGAAATCACCCTGCAGGGCGCGCGGAAGCTGGGGCCAGTACCGGAAACCTTGGAGGCGCTTGAGGCCCATACCCGCGCTGTGGGCCCAGGGGGTCGCATCCTGCCTGCACCCCCGTTGATGCACGGAACCGGATTATTGACATCGATGGGCGCGATGACCTCGGGCGGATGCGTCATTACCCTTGAGGGCGCGACCTTTGATGCGGAAGAGACACTTCGAGCTATTGATCGTCACAAACCACAGAGTTTGGTGGTGGTCGGCGACTCATTCGGTAAGCCGATCCTCAATGCCTTGGATGCCAACCCTGGCAAGTATGACGTCTCCAGTATCGCGGTGATCATCTCGTCGGGAGTGATGTGGAGCATCGAGGTCAAGCGCGGTCTGCTGGAGCATATGCCCGGCGCAATGCTCAGCGACGGCTTCTCATCCTCTGAGGCGCTGGGCATGGGTCAGTCGATTATGGCCAAGGGTATGGAAGTGCAAACCGCCAAATTCATGCTGGGTGACCGTTGCCGGGTATTCGATGAAAATGACCAGCCGGTCCTGCCGGGCTCAGGGGTTCCGGGCATCGTGGCGTTGGGCCCACCCAATCCAGTCGGCTACTATAAGGACGAAGAGAAGTCGGCGCGCACCTTCCGGGTGATCGATGGGGTGCGGTACTCGATCCCCGGCGACTGGTGCATTGTCGAGGCCGACGGCAGCTTGACCTTGCTGGGACGCGGCAGTGCCTGCATCAACACCGCTGGCGAAAAGGTGTTTCCCGAAGAGGTGGAGGAGGCATTGAAAACCCACAACTCGGTCGAGGACGCCTTGGTTATTGGCCTGCCCGACGATAAGTGGGGCCAGTCGGTCACCGGCGTGGTGATCCTGTCGGAGGGCCACAGCCTCGACGAAGACGGCCTGCGCGCTCACGTTCGCAAAGCACTGGCAGGCTACAAAACACCAAAGCGGGTTTTTGCAACCACCCAGGTGATCCGCGCCAGCAATGGCAAGGCTGACTATCCAACGGCCAAGGCGATTGCAGAAGCTCAGTTGGAGAATCAACCTGCCTAGAGCCCGTTCCCTTTAGACGGAATTATCTAAAGGGAGAAACTGGGCTCTAATTCAAAGAGTTAGAGCATGTTTAGCTCCGATAACCGGTTCCCACTTATCGGAACATGCGCTAGCCCTAAGCGTGCCTACCCCTAGGTGACGTGGTGTTGACAAGGGGACCCCAGACCTAACAGTCTCAGGAATTCAAGGTCGTAGACTAACCGTTTAGAGTCGAGTGCCATAGCGCGAAAGCAGGCCCTCCAGGCCGCCGAACCGGACAACCCGAAATTCCTCTGCAGCTTGCAGGCCGCGGGCTTGTCCGACTTGGCGTGCGCCACCGCGCAGCAACAGGCCCATCAGGGGCGCAAGGTCGCCGCCTGCCGCGATCTCATCCAGCATAGCCACCTGCCAACCACCGGTCCGAGCTTGAAGCCGCAGTTGGTTGGTAAAGTTGCGCAACATGGTTTGCTGGTGGAGCGCAGCTGCGATCTTGCGATCCAGCACGCTCGAGATGTCCACCACATCGGTGACCTCGACTACCGAGCGGCCAAAGTACCAGCGCTCATAGCAGCCGTGGACCTGCAGGCCCGTCGCCAGATGCTCCGGATGATGCAAGGGGAACTGGCTAGTCCAGAAGGCCTCGTCTACCGCTTGGGCGACCTTGATGTGATCCTGGTTGTCTTCTCCCGGGCGGGCATAGGGATCAAAGGTCACCAGGGCGTAGGGGCGGTGGGTGCGAACCTGACGGATGATTTGTTCGCGCAGAGTAACTTCGCTGGCATCGCCTAAGGTGTCGGTCGGGTAGTTCAGCTCGACGATTTCGGCGATGCCGAGCGCGGCGGCTGCGCTGCGGAACTGCTCCGCATTGGCGGCGATGGTCTCCACCTCAGTCAAACCCACCGAGTCCCAGTGGTCGTCGGTGACCCGCACGCAGACTACCCGCCAGCCGGCATCGGTCCAGCGCAGGATCGTGCCGCCGAGGAAGAGGGCCGGATCATCGGCGTGGGCCACCACCAGGAGGATGGTGCGCCCCTTGCCGTTTTCGATGTTGGTCGTCTGGGTCATAGGCCTGAACGCTAGGCGCAGGGTGCGCGCCTAGTCAAACACGATGGTCTTGCCACCTTCGATCAGGATGCGGTGTTCCACGTGCCAGCTGACCGCGCGGGCCAGGACCGTGCACTCTACGTCGCGGCCCAACTGGACCAGTTCATCGGGGCTATGGCTGTGGTCGACCCGCTGGACACCCTGCTCGATGATTGGGCCCTCGTCGAGGTCGGTCGTGACATAGTGGGCGGTGGCCCCAATGATCTTCACGCCGCGTGCATAGGCCTGATGATAAGGCTTGGCCCCCTTGAAGCCCGGCAGGAACGAGTGGTGAATATTGATGCAGCGCCCGGACAGGCGCGCGCAGAGATCTGGCGATAGGATCTGCATATAGCGGGCGAGCACCACCAAATCGACTCGCTCGCTTTCCACCAGACCCAGGAACGCGGCCTCTTGCGCGGTCTTGGTGGCCGAGGTGACCGGTAGGTGGTGATAGGGCAGACCACTCCACTCCACGAACGACCGCAGGTCCTCGTGATTGGATACCACGCCGACAATCTCTGCCGGCAACAGGCCCGCCTTCCAGCGGTGCAGAAGGTCATAGAGGCAATGGCCGAACTTGGAGACCGCGATCAGCACGCGGGGCTTGACCAGAGCGTCGTGTAGCGACCAGGTCATGCCAAAGCGCTTAGCAATCAGGCCAAAACCCTGCTCCAGGGCCGCGACGGGCGGCATGGCTCCATCGGGGCGGAAGACAGTGCGCATATAGAACTGGCCCGCCAGAGGATCGTTGAAATGATGAGACTCCGCGATCGAGGCGTCGTTGTCGGCCAGGAAACCCGAAACGGCGGCGACCACGCCCTTACGATCAGGGCATTTTAGGATCAGGATATATCGCGGCTCGTTCGACACTTCAGGGTTCCATAAAGACTGGTTGCCCCCTGCCTAAACCCATTTTCGCGGAATCTGACTCTCTTTGTGATGCTCAATAATCACGCCGTTGCCCATTTTTGCGCTGAGAGTTTCTGAGACGAGGAATGTCGTGGCAGTCGATCGCAACTCGACGGTCACCGCTGGAGCGCAGTTCCAGTCGCCTTGAGACCAAGTGCTGGACGCCTCTTGTCGCCAGATACCACTATTGGCTTGCCCCTCGATCAGTTCGCTGATCTCGCGACGACCGCGAGACACGCTATGAAGAAGACACTTCCAGTCCTGACCACTGATGCTAAGGCCGCGGTCTTCGTCGAAACGGCTGAGCTGTCTCAGTATGTCCTGAGCGGCATGGTGCCCAATACGTTCGAGTTCGCGCCCAAGGGCAAGCAGGTGAAGATGCGCTTGTCCGAGCAGCTCCTGACAGCCGTCAAGTCAGCCGCCTCCGCGAGGGGCGTGTCGTATCAACGCTTCATTCGCCAAACGCTGGAGAGGGCTGCGCACCCGGCGTCTTGAGATTGGCAAGGGAGCCTCAGGGGTTAGATCGGTCCGCAAGCGCGAAACCGTTTCACAATCATGGCCTCCCCGCTCTAGGTTTGCAAAACACTCAGGGAGACGAGACGTGGTTGCAGGTGCCGTAGACGGGTTTACGAATGACAAGTTCGCCGGGGTGCGGACCCAATTTGAGGCCAACCTCGCCTCAGGCGACGATGTCGGGGCTTCGGTGTGCGCGACGGTCGAAGGCGAGACGGTGGTCGATCTCTGGGGCGGCTGGGCCAATCAGGCGCAGGCGCGGCCTTGGGAGCGGGACACCATCGTCAATGTCTATTCCACTACCAAGACGATGACGGCGCTGACCGCCCTGCTGGTGGCGGACCGTGGAGATCTGGATTTCAACGCGCCCGTCGCTCGCTACTGGCCAGAATTCGCCGCCAACGGTAAGGCCGATGTGAAGGTCAGCCATCTGATGAGCCACTCGGCGGGCCTGTCTGGCTGGAAAGAGCCGATCACCCGCGAGACCCTCTATGACTGGGAAAAGGCCACCAGCCTGCTGGCCGCCCAAGCGCCATTTTGGGAACCGGGCACTGCACCGGGCTATCACGCATTCACCCAAGGCTATCTGGTAGGTGAGGTTGTGCGGCGGATCACCGGCAAGTCGCTGGGCACCGTTTTCCGTGAGGAGATCGCCGAACCCCTGGGTGCCGATTTCCACATCGGGTTTGGCCCTGAGCACGATCATCGCATCGCCGACCTGATCCCACCTCCGCCCGGCGGCGGTATCGCTGATGGTGAGCAAAGCGAATTGTCGAAGAACATGTCGACCAATCCGCCCGTGAACCCTCTGGACACCTATACCCGGGCTTGGCGGGCCGCTGAGATTCCAGCGGCGGGCGGACACGGCAATGCGCGGTCGGTGGCCGAAATCCACGTGCTATTGGCCAATGGCGGTGTGGCCAAGGGCAAGCGCATCCTGTCGGAGGCTGGATGTCGCAAGGCCCTGGAGTTGCAGATTGAGGGGCACGATCTCATCCTCCACAATCCCGCGCGCTTCGGTTTGGGGTTTGGCTTGGCCGGGGGTGCCGTGCCGTTGCCCAGCCCTAATTCGATGTTCTGGGGCGGATATGGTGGGTCGCTGGTGATCATCGACATGGATGCGCGCACGACCATCAGCTACGTGATGAACAAGATGGCACCAACCACCACAGGCGACATGCGCGCCTTTGGATTGGCTATGGAATTCTGGCAGGGAATGGCGAGCTAACCTTATGACGGAATGGAAAAACTGGTCCGGCAGTGTCAAGGCTTCGCCGAGCCAGATTGTGCGGCCTAGGACCGAGGCCGAACTGCAGGCCGTGGTTCGCACGGCGACCAAGGTGCGGGTCGTTGGTGCGGGGCATTCGTTCATGCCACTCTGTGAAACCGACGGCACCCTGTTGCAGCTGGAGGACATGGCCGGTGAGGTGCAGGTCGCAGCTGATCGCAAGACTGTCTGGGCCCCAGCCGGACGCAGCCTCAAACAATTGACCGCCGAACTCTGGGCCATGGGCCTATCACTGGGTAATCAGGGGGACGTGAACCCCCAGGCCCTGGCGGGTGCAGTGGCGACGGGCACCCACGGCACCGGCAAGGATCTGGGCAGTCTGGCGACCTTTGCCCGCACTTTCCGAGTGGTAGAGCCAGGTGGCGAGATCGTCACCTGCAGCGCCACGGAAAATCCAGACCTCTACCAAGCTCAGCGCCTGTCGCTTGGCATGCTGGGGGTGGCAACGGCCATCGAGATCGAGGTCTTGCCTGCCTATTATCTGGAGGAGCGGATTTCCAAGCTGCCTCTGGCCGAGGTGGTGGCGCGCTTTGACGAAATCGCTGCTGAGCACCGGCATGCGGAGTTTTTTATCTTCCCCTATTCCGACGAGGCGATGCTGAAGACTCTGCATCCCACAACCGAGGTCGGCGATCCCCGCGAGCCCAGCCCGCACGAGGACGCGATCTTCCAGATCCTCTGTGACGCGGCGCGCACAGCCCCGTTCCTGATCCCGCGCATGCAGCGGTTCATGTCCCGCGCCTCCGGCTCCGGAAACCGGGTCGGTCCAGCCTATAAGATCTTCCCTTCCGAACGGACCGTGCGGTTCGAAGAGATGGAATATGAGCTGCCTCGCGCAAACGGGCTGGCCGCCATCCAAGACGTAATCGCCTGGATCAGGGCCGAGAAATTGCCCGTGACCTTCCCCTTCGAATTCCGTTGGGCGGCGGCCGATGACATCTGGCTGAGCCCGTTCAATAAGGGGCCTGGTGCCTCAATCTCCATGCATCAATACGCCAAGATGCCGTTCCGAAAGCTGTTCGCAGAAGCCGAAAAGATGTTCCGCGCCGCAGGGGGGCGCCCCCACTGGGCCAAGCGTCACACTCTAACTCGAGACGACGTCACTGCGCTCTATCCGATGGCTGAGCGGTTTCGAGAAGTTCGTCGCGGGTTC
>JANPNB010000098.1:0-6655 GCA_031427275.1 Alphaproteobacteria bacterium
TAACACCGCCTGTCCGACGGTGCCGCGAACAGCGACGATGAATGCGGCCATCATCGTCTTGGAGTGCCCCGGCTCCAAACCATGCAGCGCGCCAAGCAGCATGGCGCTGGGAATGAACAGCCACATATTGCCCGCATCGCGTTGAAGCAGTTCGGCAAGACCTTGCATGGTTAGGCGGCCGCATTTGTGGCGAGAGACAGCTGCAATTCAAAATACTCCAGAAAAAAGGGCTTCACGGCCGCCGCACCCGCCAGCAAAACGCCGTCGCCAGCGCGAGCACTAGAGCCGCTGTAATCTGGTGCAAGATGCCCAACCCCAACGGAACGTGACTCATCAATGTCGCGATCCCTAACAAAGCCTGGACCACAATGCCCGCACACAACCCATAGGCAAGCCAAGTCGAAGCGGGCGCAAGATAGCGCGAACGCGATGCGCCAATGGCCGCAGCGACAGACGCAATCAAAAGTCCATAGGCCAGCACGCGGTGATGAAACTGAACGGCTGCTTGACTGTGTGCCAGGGTCGCCCAGAGGCTTGGCCCAGCATAGTCGGCCGGGAGGATCGCGCCGTTCATCATGGGCCAATCGTTGTAGACCAGCCCCGCATCGTTGCCAGCGACCAGGGCCCCAAGCAGAATTTGAAGAAATACGAGCGCTAACAAGGCCCAAGATCGCTTGGTCCAGGGGCTCGGCACGCTCCCTCTAGCTTGGCCCGCCCATGCTTCCAGCGCCGTCCAAACCAAACCGGCCAATAACAGAAAGGCCATGCCTAGGTGGATCATCAGGCGCTCTGGGGCCACTGACACCCGGTCCGTGAGGCCACTTGCGACCATCCACCAACCCACAGCACCCTGGAGACCCCCGAGTCCGAATAGAACCACGCAGCGCCATATGAGCCGCCGGGGGAGCTCTTTGCGCACTAAGAAATAGATCAGCGGCAGACCGAACGCGACACCGACCAAGCGCCCCAGAAGTCTATGCGCCCACTCCCACCAATAGATTGCCTTGAACGCCTCCAGGCTCATGCCCTTGTTGAGCTGCACATATTGCGGAATCTGGCGGTACCGCGCGAATTCATCGCTCCAGTCCTTTTCCGACATGGGCGGCAATGCGCCTGCGACCGGTTTCCACTGCGTAATTGAAAGGCCGCTGTCAGTTTGTCGTGTCGCGCCGCCGACAACCACCATAGCCAGAACCAACATCGCGACCGCCATCAACCAAATGGCCACTGGACGAGAGCGATCAGAACGGAGGAAGGAAGTCATGAACGGTGACCGAGGAATTTAAGAACTTGCCATCCGCTAGCTCAGATGCAGCCAGCCGTCCACGCTTGCGATATCAGCGAAATGGACAACGTGACCCGAGACAGCGGGATCGCTATAGACCGCACATGATATCGCCACGCTTTAGAAAACTAGTCGGTGGGCTCGCCCTGCTCGTCTATCTCGGCGGTTATATTTGGGTTGCCTCGACGATCTCAGACCACCTGCCTGATAACGGCGCGGTGCGGCTAACCTTCTATGCCATTGCTGGTCTCGGTTGGGGCCTGCCGATCTTGCCCTTGCTGTCTTGGATGGACCGAGCCCAACCGCGTCTTCGTCAGGATACCGCCCAACTCCGGGAGGCCAATCCCGACGACCCAGGCACAGGCGGCCCCGAGCATTAAGGCTGGCCACCAACTGATCAGCAGACCTACGGGCCATCCGACCTGGGAAAAGCACAGAAACCAGCCCACCCCAAATCCACAGAGACCCAGTACAATCGCGGCACAAACGTGTGCTCGCGTCCGTCTCAACCGGAACCCCATCACGCTACTCCAACGCTTTCTCACGCCGAACGGTTGAGGGCGGGAGACGTTCCCAGAAGACATGGCAATTGTGAGGAAATCGGGCAGCGATCGTAGTGCGATTCTACAATTCGAGCAGATCACGCCGATGGTCGGAGCGACAGGATTTGAACCTGCGACCCCTTGACCCCCAGTCAAGTGCGCTACCAGGCTGCGCTACGCTCCGACATCGGCGAGCGGCCCTTCTAGCGGCTTGCCAAGTCCGGGCAAGCTGAAATTGAGCCCTATCGAGAGATGCTAGGCCCGCAACACGTCATCGAGACGCCGCTTTGCCGCCAGCAGTCCGGCCAAAGCATCCGAAAGCCTCGTGTGTGACTTGGTCTGAACCTTCTCCCGAGTCCTGGCCCTCAACGGCGTTGTTATAGTCGAGACAACACTTGCGTCTTGGTCTGCTGCGGTCACTAGCCGCTTTAAGCCCTCAGCTTTGTGGAGCTGCTGAACAGCCTTGATCGTAAGGCCGTTGCTATGCAGCAGGGTCTTGATGGCCGCCAGGATTTGAATGTCATGCGGGCGGTAAAACCTGCGCCCGCCCGCCCGCTTCATCGGCCGGATGAAGGAAAATCGAGTTTCCCAGAACCTCAAGACATGTTGTGGCACGCCAAGCTCATCGGCGGCTTCAGAGATCGTGCGAAAGGCGTCAGGGCCTTTGGTCACGGGTCCTCACTTGGCTAGCGCGCGATCCACGCGCGCCTTCATCACTTGCGATGCTCGAAATCCAATAACCCGGCGAGGTTCGATCGACGCCGGTTCTCCGGTCTTGGGATTACGCCCCATCCGCGCATTCTTGGCGCGAACTTGGAATACCCCAAATCCCGAGAGCTTCACTTGTTCCCCGCGCTCTAGAGCAACAGTGGCTAACTCTAGCGTGCGCTCAACCAGCTCAGAACAATCCTGCCGGGTCAGCCCCACCTCTTCGTGAACAGCTTCACAAAGATCAGCTCGCGTAACGGTCGCGCCCTTCATATTTGCTTCAATCCAGTCAAAAGCATCAATCTAGCTAGCCCCAGCGGACCAACAGCTCCAGTCCCTGATGGACTGATTGTCGCATCAGGTCAAAGACTTCCAGGCTGCAACTACGAACTTTGTGCCTCCGCCCAACTAAAGACGAATGACGCAAGCGCCCCATGTCAATCCACCGCCCATAGCCTCAAGAAGTAATAACTGGCCCGGCTTGATGCGGCCGTCTGCGATTCCCTGCGCCATAGCTAACGGTATTGACGCAGCCGACGTATTGGCGTGCTGGGCGACGGTCGAGATCACCTTCTTGTCATCGATCCCGAGACGTCGGGCCACGCCCTCCAGAATCCGCTGATTAGCTTGGTGGGGAATGAACCAGTCCACATCTGCGACCGCGATACCGGCATCAGCAGCTGCGGCGACCACCGCTTCTGAGATATTCACGACGGCATGACGAAAAACCTGATTTCCCTGCATGCGGAGATGGCCGATCTGGCCATTTGTGGATACGCCACCATCGACATAGAGCAGATCTTGCTTGGTGCCGTCGGCCCGCAGAGCAAAACCTAACAGCCCTCGATCGCTGGTGGTCCCCTCGCCCTCGCCAGGCTCCAAGACAACCGCACCGGCACCGTCTCCAAACAGGACGCAGGTGCCTCGATCGGTCCAATCCATCAGTCGAGTCATGGTCTCTGCGCCAATCACCAAGGCGCACTTGGAGCGGCGACGCGCGACAAAACCGTCGGCAACCGAGAGGGCATAAACAAATCCAGAGCAAACCGCTTGAACGTCAAAGGCGATGCCGACAGGACAGCCGAGCTTGCGTTGAACGATCGCCGCGACAGCTGGAAAAGTCAGATCAGGCGTCGTTGTTCCGACAATGATCAGGTCAACATCATCAACTGACTTACCAGCGGCCGTCAGGGCTCGCTTGGCGGCCTCAACAGCAAGGTCGGAGACGGGTTGGTCAGGCGCAGCGCGATGGCGCTGGCGAATGCCCGTGCGTTCCCGAATCCATTCGTCTGTCGTATCGACGAACTTGGCCAAATCATCATTGGTGACGATATCCTCGGGCAAATACCCGCCCACACCCGTCACGACGCTGCGCAAAACATTAGTCACTCAGGATGGCTCCTCGGCCTGCGGTGCAGGTACGGCCTGGAGTGCCGCCGCCAGCCGGGTCATATTACGTTCAATCTCGGCGGCAAAATCACTATTTGCCAAACCAATCGCCAGGCCAATGGATTGGCCAAAGGCCCGCTCATCGGCTCCACCGTGGCACTTGATGACCAACCCGTTCAATCCCAGCAGCGGGGCCGCAGGCGGCGGGGTCATCTTGTCGCGAAAAATGCGCAGAGCTGGTCTCGCCAAAAGAGCACCCAACTTCGACCCTAGCGTCGAGGTCAGAGCGATCTTCAACTCATGGGTAATGTAGGCTGCCGTGCCCTCAGCCGTCTTCAGCGCAACATTGCCGGTGAAGCCGTCAGTCACGACGACATCCACAACATTCTTCGAGAGGTCGTCGCCCTCGACAAACCCCCGATAGTCCAAATCAAACCGCCCGCTTTTTAGGATGGCATGAGCTTGGCGAACCTCTTCATGCCCCTTCACATCCTCAGATCCGACATTCAAGATGCCCACCGTAGGCTTGGCGACCCCATAGGCGGCGCGGTGATAGGCCTCTCCCATGATCGCGAACTCGACCAAGCGTTCAGCATCGCAATCAATATTTGCTCCCGCGTCCAACACCGTTGTGACACCTTTCAAACCAGGCCATGGCACCACAAGCGGGGGGCGATCAACGTCCACGCTCATCCGCAGGATCAGGCGTGAGATGGCCATTAATCCGCCAGTGTTGCCGCAGGATACGGCCGCGACAGCCTCGCCAACCTTGACTGATTCTACGGCGTTCCACATCGACGCACCCCGCCCCCGCCGCACCGCATTGGCCGGCTTTTCGTCCGAGGCGATAACCTTGTCGGTGTGGCGAACTTGGGAGCGGCTCTTCAGAGCTGGATGGCGCACCAACTCGCGATTAATGGCGATCTCATCGCCATGCAGCAGGAAACCGACATCCTCAGAAAGGCCCTTAATGGCGTGCGCCAATCCAGGGATTGTAATTGATGGGCCGTGATCTCCGCCCATCGCATCAATCGAAACCACCAGGGATCGGGTCACTTAGCTTTGTCCAGCCCCGCAGATGTGCGCCAGGAAAGGATACAGGGCGTCGCGCCTGATGCAAACATGCCCAAAGTCACGCTTCCTTGTCTGAGAGCCGCTTGAGCACAGCAAACGGCGATTCCTCGCGCGTGTCGGGCGCATAGTCAAACACCACGCCTGGCTTGCGAGGAAAGGGGTCAATCGCCAGGGCCAAATGCTCTACGACGTATTGCGCCAGATCGAGCGAACCGCCTTCCAGAACATCGGGTGGATCTGGGGCTGCTGAGTCGAACTCCACTTCGGTGCTGGTGATCTCAGCGGGGGAGTTTGGGCTACCTTGCGGAACGACGCGAAATTCTAAGGCCCCGGCAACATCCTGCTCAAAAACCTCAAGACTTACGCCGCAGACCTGCGCAACACGGGCATCGAACCGCCCAGTGATCTCTGCGCCGTCCATCCAGGGTCGGAACGAGAGCTCTGCGGCAAGGTTGACCAACCGCTCTAGTCCCAGATCTTTGGCAATTTCCTGGCGCTCAGATGCATCGGGCTCCAGCCGAACCCTTCCCTTGCCGCGAGCAACTTCAGCCAGACTGAGAATAGAGGTCCAGGTCACAACGGCCTCCAGCTAACCTGCCCCTCAAGCAGCATGTCGAGCGGTGTCGCGTTCAAGCTCTCCACTTGATGTAACACATAGCCCGTCAAGCTTGACAAGCCATTCGATACTGCTCCGCCATAGACAGTCCTTTGGAGGAGAGTCTCAAGCTCAGTGATGTCTGGCAGGGATTTGAACGCCGCGTCGTAATTCTTGACCCGGCCATAGAACGCCTCGCCCAGCTTACGCATCTTCTTACCCACCGAGAGATCACCGACCCCCATCTCGCGCAACGCATCATCCAGTGAGGACAGATAGGTATCAAATAACCCTTGGGCCGTATCCGTGGCCCGTGCACCCTGCTGCTTCAATCGGTGGAGAACCAAAAACACGTGCAGGGTATAGATCTCGAAGCGCCCCTCGACCGTATCTGGAACGCCAAATGCCTCATAGAACACAGGCAATCGCGCTTGATCAACACAGGCATTGTAGAGCGCCAATCCGGCGATCTGCGCCGGTTTGCGGCGGAATAATCGGTCAAAAATCACGTCGGCCTCGATTTCGCCCTGACAGGCCTCTAACGGCGGGATTGCAGTAAGCGGCTGCGAGCGATAGGTCAAAGCCCAGGATGACAAATAGGCCACTCATGTTTCGACCCGCTACCCTTGCCGCCTTGGTGATCGTGCTTTTAGGCTCGGTATCTTGCGCGCCGATCACCACCTATTCCGGATTTCAAGCCATTGATGCCAACCCCAAGGACATCAAGGCGGGCGAAGACACCAAGTCCACCGTACGCGGGAAGCTGGGGTCGCCCTCGGCAACCTCGACCTTCGATCCCAACGTCTGGTTCTACATTGATCAGGTCAAGGAAACTGTGGCGTTTCGCAGGCCTGTCACAACCCGTCGTGACGTCACCGCAATCGCCTTTAACAAGGATAGCGAGATGGTCGAGACCGTGAACCAGTACAGTCTAAAGGACGGCAAGCTGATCGCCTTCAATGGTCGCGAGACCCCGACCCGTGGTCGCGAATTGACCATCTTCGAACAGCTCCTCGGCACCGTGGGTCGCGGCGCCGGCCTGTTGCCAAACCAGGATGAAGG
>JANPNB010000099.1:0-6128 GCA_031427275.1 Alphaproteobacteria bacterium
CACCCAACTGGCGCGTCATGGGGGCAGACGCCGCGCCCAGGGCCATCACGTACTGGTCGGCTTCAATCGTGCCATGCGGTGTTTTGACGGCGACAACTGCGCCCGCCTCAGTTTGTATTTGCTCAATCGGCGTATTGAGTAAAAACCGCACGCCACGCAAAGTTAGTAAAACCACCAAGCCGTCGCAAGTCTTCTGGCAGTCGGCGGCAAGCTTCCGCGAATGATCCGCCCGGTCGCAATAGCCACCTGTGCTTCGTTTGCACCGTGATAGGCGTGGAAGTGCGGCGGCGCGTGATCATTGAAGAACATGCGAATGGCGATGCCGTAGAAAAAGGAAATAGTGGGCATTGCTGGGACCTCCTAGCCTTTGGGAGCGACTAACCCCGCCCGCATCTCAGCATGCACCAAGCTGTGGAGTTCGGGCCGCTTGGCAATGTAGGCCTGAAAGAATTCGCAGGTGGGTTTGACTGAGAGTTTGTGCTCGCGCGCATAGGCCAATCCCGCCTCCACTAGCTTGCCGCCGATGCCTTTGCCGCCGAAGGCCGGGGGCACGACGGTGTGGGGGAAGACGATGGTGTCAGGGTCGAGGCGAAAATCGGCGAAGGCCACCTCGTCACCCAACCGCACCTCGAAGCGGCGGGCAGCGGTGTTCTGGGTGACCGCGAGTTCTGGGTCTGACATGATCGGGCGTCCTTGGCATGTGGTCATAGAAATATGGTCTGGCGGGTCCAATTGGAACCCCTTGCCTCCCAAGCCTCCTCCGCTCAATCTGCCGCCGCAAATCACCCGGAGCCTGCCTGATGAAAACCCGTGCCGCCGTTGCCTTTGAGGCCAAGCGTCCCTTGGAAATTGTCGAGGTGGATTTAGAGGGGCCAAAGGCGTTTGAGGTGCTGGTAGAGATCAAGGCCACGGGGATTTGTCATACCGACGCCTATACGTTGGACGGACTGGATTCTGAGGGCATCTTTCCCTCAATCCTGGGCCATGAGGGGGCGGGCGTGGTGGTTGAGGTGGGCGCCGGCGTCTCCAGCCTGAAGCCCGGCGATCACGTGATCCCACTCTACACGCCCGAGTGCCGCCAGTGCAAAAGCTGTCTGTCGCGCAAGACCAATCTTTGCACCGCTATTCGGGCCACCCAGGGCAAGGGGATGATGCCCGATGGGACCAGCCGGTTTTCGTATAGGGGCCAAGCCATCGCCCACTATATGGGCTGCTCGACCTTCTCGAACTTTACAGTCCTGCCCGAGATCGCGCTGGCCAAGATCAGGTCCGACGCGCCTTTCGACAAGGCCTGCTACATCGGCTGCGGCGTGACCACGGGGGTGGGCGCAGTGGTCAATACCGCCGGGGTCGAGGCGGGAGCTAATGTGATCGTGTTCGGTTTGGGCGGCATTGGGCTGAACGTCATCCAAGGCGCGGCCATGGTCGGCGCGGGCATGGTGATCGGGGTCGACATCAATCCCGACCGCGAAGAATGGGGCCGCAAGTTCGGCATGACCCACTTCGTCAATCCCAAGGATATCAGCGGCGATATCGTGGCGCACTTGGTGGCCCTGACCGACGGCGGGGCCGACTACACTTTCGACTGCACCGGCAATACCACGGTAATGCGCCAGGCGCTGGAAGCCTGCCATCGCGGCTGGGGTGAGAGCATCATCATCGGCGTGGCTGAGGCGGGCAAGGAGATCGCCACCCGGCCATTCCAGCTGGTCACCGGGCGGGTGTGGAAGGGCACAGCTTTCGGCGGCGCGCGGGGCCGGACCGACGTGCCCAAGATCGTCGATTGGTACATGGAGGGCAAGATCCAGATCGACCCGATGATCACCCACACTATGCCGCTGGAAGACATCAACCGGGCGATCGATTTGATGCATTCCGGCGAGAGCATTCGGTCGGTGGTGGTGTTCTGAGACCAGCTTGACGCAACACGCTTCAGCGGATGGTATTGCCGCCGTTTCCTAAGCCCGCCGGAGCCTCATCATGATCAAGACCCGCATCACTGAAATGCTCGGCGTTCAGTATCCGATCATCCAGGCCCCAATGGGCTGGATCGCGCGGGCGCAGCTGGCTTCGGCAGTGTCGAATGCCGGGGGTCTGGGGATCATCGAGACCTCGTCTGGCGACCTTCCGGCTGTGCGCGAAGAGGTCAAGAAGATGCGCAGCCTGACCGACAAGCCGTTCGGGGTGAACATCGCCCAGGCCTATGTCCGCGATGCTGATATCGTGTCCTTCGTGGTGGATCAGGGGGTGAAGTTCGTCACCACTTCGGCCGGTGACCCCAACCGCTACTGTGCCGAGCTGAAGGAAGCGGGATTGACGGTGTTCCACGTGGTGCCATCGTTGGCGGCGGGACTGAAGGCTATCGCTGCCGGGGTGGACGGCCTGGTGGTCGAGGGCGCGGAGGGCGGCGGCTTTAAGAATGCCCGCGACGTGTCGTCCATGGTGTTGCTGCCGCTGGTTTGTTCGAAAACCGATGTGCCGATCATTGCGGCGGGCGGCATGATCGATGGCCGCACCATGGCTGCTGCCTTCGCCCTTGGGGCCGAGGGCATCCAGATGGGCACCCGCATGGTTTCCGCCGCCGAGAGCCCCGTGCACCAAAACTGGAAGGACGCCATCGTCGCGGCCAAGGAAACCGACACGGTGTTCCTCAACCGCTTTGGGCCTGGCGCAGCCCTGCGTGCCCTGCGCACCGAACGCACAACGCGATTGGAACGTGACCCCGGCGAGCACGGGGTGATGTCGGAATTCAAGAATACCCAGGCCCTCTATTTCGGCGGGGATATGGAGGCGTCTATCGCGCTATCGGGCCAGGTCGCCGGGCGGGTGGAGTCGGTGAAGCCGGTGGCGCAGATCATTTCTGAGATTGTCGAAGAGTTCGAGGCGACGATGGCGGAGATGGCGGCGAAGTATGGGGCGCGGGTGGGGGTTTAAGCCGCCGCCCTTCGCTGCTCTACCACTTCATCGCGGTAGCTCGCTTCGTCCCAGAGGTTGTCCCACTCGGCCCAGCGGGCTGAGGCGTCGCGCAGCCGGGCGTCGTCTCTGACTTGGATGACTTGGCCTTGCGTCTCGTCCCAGGTGACGGTGAGATCGGCGAGGCGATAGTCGTCGAAGGCCAGCTTGCCTTGGGCTTGCAGGGTTTCGACCATGTCTTGGCTGACCCGTAATTTCAGGCACCCCCCGGCCAGGCGCGTGGCTTGGTCGGCATGGGTGATGACCTTGCTGATCATCTCCGGTGTTGCGGCTTGGATTGGACGGCGCGCGTCAAACAGGAACAACGGCTCGGTGCGTGACGGGCGGCGGATCGGGGAGACGTTGGGCATGGCGGGCGTCCTTTTCGTTCGAGAATTTGACCTTGGACTCAAGATGCGTCAGAAACGGTCATAGGTTTTTGCTATGTTCTCATTTTTGTTTGGAGCGAGTCGATGCGTCACGAAAAAGCGACCAAACTGTTGGAACTGGCGCGACGGCTGGCCTCGTCTGCTGAAGGTATGACGCTTGACGAGATGTCTGGTTCCATGGGCGTCAGTCGCCGCACAGCCGAGCGGATGCGTGATGCAGTGCGCGAAGCCTTCCCGCAGATGGAGGAGGTGGAGGATCCGCCGACCCTGAGGTTCCGTATTCCAGCCGGGCTGGACAGCATTTTCCAGACCCCAACGGCGGCCGAGTTTGCAGCGCTGAGCGCGGCGGCAGAGAATTTCCGCAATGTCGGTGCCACCACGCGGGCCAAGGCTCTGGTCAGCCTAGAGCAGAAGGTGCTGTCGGCCATGCGCGCGGGGGTGCGGCGCAAGCTGGCGCCTGATTTAGAGGCGTTGTTGGAATCCCAGACCATGACGTTGAGCCCTGGTCCGCGACCCTTTGAGGACGAGGCGGTGCTGGGGCCAGTACGGGAGGCGATCATGTCGCTTAGGCGGCTGAAGTTCGTCTATGACGGCGGCTCTACGCCGGGGCGAGAGCGTGAGGTGACGCCTTTTGGGCTGTTGTTTGGTCGAGCGAATTACCTGGTGGGCTCTGAAGGTGGTGGCAGCGAGCCGCGCACTTGGAGGCTGGACCGGTTACGCGAAATCAAACTCAGCCCGACGCCAGGGAGCAAGCCCGCTGACTTCACGTTGCAGGCGTTTGTCGAGCGAAGCTTTGGCATCTATCAGGACGCGGTGGAGGAGGTGGTGTTGCACATCCTGCCGCATGGTGCGGAAGAAGGCATGGATTGGAGGTTTCACCCGACCCAGAAACTGGAACCTCAGGGCGACGGCTCGGTGATCGCGAGGTTTCAAGCGGGCGGGATGCGCGAGCTGGCTTGGCACCTGTTCACCTGGGGCGACAAGCTACGGATCGTAGCCCCCGAACGGCTAAAGGTGATGATGGCGCAGGAGCTGGCGGTGGCGATGAAGGCACATGGTTTGAGCTAGACCCCAATGGCTGAGAATGGTAATACTCCGGAATATGTAGGTATTACGGATCTGAATCATGACCACTGTGACCAGCAAGGGACAAGTGACAATCCCAAAGCCGATCCGAGATCGCCTCGGTATCTCGGCCGGCAATTCGGTAGACTTTCAGCTGGCGTCGGACGGCCGCATTGTGCTTTCGAAGGTTGATGGGGCCTCTATTGCGAGCCGGTTTGCGGTCTTCCGGGGGGCCGCAGGGCCAGGCCTTAGCACAGACGAGATCATGGCTCTAACCCGAGGAGAAAGCTCGGCGTGACATTGATCGACACCAATGTTTTGCTGGACTTGATAACCGATGACCCCACGTGGGCATCTTGGTCGCTCGCTCAGTTGGACGCAGCTGCTTTGCGTGGGCCGCTGATGATCAATGACATTATCTTCGCAGAGCTGTCGGTACGATTCATCTCCATAGAAGGCCTTGAGGCGATGCTTTCAGAGATGGTGATCGGTCTGCGCCCAATGCCGCGCGCCGCGTTGTTTCTCGCGGGTAAGGCATTTCAGCGTTACCGCGCGGGAGGAGGCACTCGGACAGGTGTGTTGCCTGATTTCCTGATCGGAGCCCAGGCTGCGGTGTCACGATTGCCCCTTCTGAGCAGAGACGCCTCACGCTACCGAACCTATTTCCCGACAATTGAGCTGATCGCACCGTAAACTCCAGACCTATCCCTTCAAGGCCGCCAACACAGCACCTGGCCTGATCGGCAGGTGCCGAACCCGCGCGCCGACGGCGGCGAAGATGGCGTTGCCGATGGCCGGACCCACCACGGTTGTTGCTGGCTCGCCGAGGCCCACGGGAGGCTGGGTGCTGGGTAGGAAATCGATGTGCAGGTCGGGCACATCGCCCATCCGCAGGGGTGTGTAGCGGTCGAGGTTGGTTTCCTTGATTTGGCCGTTCTCGAGCGTTGCTCCTTCGAAAAGCGCCAGACTGAGGCCCCAAAGTGCCGCGCCCTCCATCTGGGCCAGCGCGCCGTCGGGATGGACCACGGTTCCGCAGTCGACGGCCAGATTCAGGCTTTCGACCTTGACCTCGCCGGTCTTGCGATCAACTCGGACTCGGGCGGCGCAAGCGGTCCAGGTGGGCATGTCGCGTTCCTGACCAAAGCTCGTGGCCAAGCCGATGCCGGTGTCCTTGGGCAGCTTCGTGCCATAGCCCGCAGACTTGGCGACGCGGGCCAATGCTGCGGCCTGACGCTTGGCACCGCCTACGGCCGTGGGACCGTCGGCGGCCCCGGAATTGCGACCTGCGGCATCGAGAAGTTTGAGCCGGAAGGCCAAGGGGTCTTGGCCTTGAGCATGAGCGGCTTCGTCCATGAAGCTTTCGACCGCCCAATTGGTCCAGCCGGGACCGACCGAACGCAGCCAGCCGGGCCGGAAGGTGGCATTGGCCAGGTCGTTGGAGATCGCACGCACCCGGTGCGCGCCGACCGAGTACCAGTGATTGGCCCCGTTGATGGCGAAGGGGTCATACGGCGCGCCGTTCAGGCCGTTGGGCATGAAGAATGGAGCCATGACCTGGGTCGGCCAACCGGCGGCGGCGTGGTGCTGCATGGCGGTGACCCGGCCAGCCTCGCCGAATGCCATGCGCACAGTTTGCACCGAGGGCGAGCGGAAACTGTCGAACCGGCTGTCGTCGGGCCGGGTGAAGACTAGCTTTACCGGCTTGCCGATGGCTTTGGAGGC
>JANPNB010000100.1:0-4717 GCA_031427275.1 Alphaproteobacteria bacterium
GAAAATTCGCCGATCTTGGCGTCTTTGTCCAACAAATCTAGGGCCTCGGCGTTGCTCCACACCTTGGGCAACAATGTATCGCTCAGGCCAGTAAAGCAGCTGATTGTGACCAGCGCGTGCCTAACTTGCTGGCGCTCCTCGGTTCGGTAGGCGCTGAGCGCACCGTCGACCTGCAGCATGAACTCATCGCGCACTTCCGCCCGTCGCGCAAGACTAGTGGCTGCGCTGCCAGTAGCGAATAGTTGGCCGGTGCCAAAATTCACAGCCTTTGCTTCTGTAGCGTCGATGTCGGTTTGTAGCGTGGCCAGTACTGATGGGAAGACACCTTCCGTCACCGGGATAACGGACAGTTCCTTGCGCTTGAAACCTAGGGTAAAGGTCGACGTGCTGCCGCCTGCCTCGAAACCTAACTTCACGCCCAACGTGGTCGAGGTGCCGAAAAACATTGGCTTCACATGGCCCTCCAGCGGTGGATCCGTTGAAACTGCAGCTGCGGGGTTGGCCAGAAGACGAGCGGCGTCGCCAGTAGCGTAGATTTGCTTTACAGCACGGTCTAACAACTTTCCATTGGTGGTGAATTTGGCCAACACTGGAGGCACGGCTCCGTTGTCGAAACGCGGGCCGAAGTAGCCCTCAATACGGTCGTAAGCGATGCTTGCACCGGGTGGTGTCTGTTCTACATCGATACCGAGCGACGTCTTGGTAACAAAAACCACAGTGGATGGTCCGCCGGCGCAACCAATTAGCAATGACACCAGAAGTGGGCCACCGAGGGAGAGAAGTCGATTCATTGCGATGTCTCCAATTGGGTCCGGTCTATTGCGACGCAGACGTTGTTGCGCAGAAAACCGAACGTGGTATCGCTGTAGCCCAAAACCAGCGCGCTCCCGACATCGGCCTGGCTCCAGGTCAGGCCGAGTGTTCGGAAACGAAACGTCTCTGCGGCGGCGTGGGGTTGGGTAGACGGCAGCGTCAGGTGCATCAACCCCACAATATGTCTAGTGCCTTCCACATCGACCCACACATGGGCGCACCCGCAAAAAAATGCCAGGCTGGCAATCGCAGAGAGTAGGAGCAAGGTTCGAACCGTAAGACCCATGATGCTACGATTACACAGTGGCCACAGTAGACATGCAACCCCCTTCGTGGGCTTACATCCTCAATATTGATTACTCCGAAACCCTACCCAGCAATTGATTGCTTTGTTCCGGCCCAAAAAGTATTACGCCAGCATGAAGTTGTACGTTTAGCCCTGGCTAACGCCACAAGCACCGAGGGCGAGGCTGTTGGCGGCGACGCATTACTGCCCCAAGTGCTGAAGTTTGACTGACCCATGCCAGTTGCCCGCAGCCCCAGTGTTGACAACCGACTGCATAGCTGATGGATGGGTCTGCGGATTTCCGACACATAAGTCGTTCTCGACAGGTCGCGACACAGTGCCTCGAGCACAAAGACCTCCCGAGTCGCTCGCTGTGAGGAGCGAGGCATTGGACGTTCGAGATTCGATTGCTGGCCTGCACGCCGTCCATGGCCTCTAACCGGGTGGCCGTCGGGCACGCCCTCGTTTTTGAAAATGACGACCTCGTGGGCGCTAGTGCGTTGCTTTTTCAACCGACGCACGTTAAGCTGCAACCGAACACTCAGCTCGGCTGCCGGACAGTTGGTCATTCCCATCCCCATGTGCCAGGAGTTCGCGATGATCAAACGAAAATCACCTGTAGAGTCCGCGACCTCCAAGATCCCGGCGGCACCATTGCTACCTCAACCAAACAATCCCGCCGTGCCGCTGCAGCCGGTGGCTGAACGCATCGGCGAACGGCCCGGCAATCTGAAAGCCCGGGCCAGGGCTTTTGCCAAGCGCAGCGGCGGACTTTCCGGCTGATCAGACCAACTGCAGGCGCCAGATGCTGCGCCCGTAGGTGGCGGCCATGAGCGTCTTGCTCGCCACGTGGTAGACCAGATCCACGACCATCACCGCAGGCAGTTTGCCAGTGGCGTTGCGCCAGGTTGCACCACCATCGCTGGTCATGAACACACCGGCGTCGTTGCAGACATACAGTTCAGCCGGCTTGTCGGAGCGGAGCAACAACGCATGGTGTGGCACATCTGGCAAGCGCCCGCCATCAATGTCGATCCAGTTCGACCCGGCGTCGGGTGAGCGAAACACGTGCTGATTGCCAAAGTTTGCGCAAGTGACCAGCACGTCGCGGGCATTGCCGGGGTGTGTGCCAATGCGTGTAATGGTGACACCAGGCAGTGACCCACTGGACAGATTGGCGCTCCAGGTGACGCCGGCGTCGAGGCTGCGGAAGAAGCCGCCGTTCTCTGTCGCGACATAGACGTTGTTCGGGTTTGCCGATGCAACCTCGATAGCGCTAATGGGGCTGCCGTCGAGCACTGGCGACAGCGCGTCCCACGACAAACCGTCATTGCGGGTGCGATAGACACGCTGGTTGCCCGTGTAGATGGTATCGGAGTCTTTCGGGTCGATCATGATATAGACCATCCAAACGCCGCCACTTTCTTCCGGCTTGAACGGTGGGGTCACCTTGCGCGCGGAACCATTGCGAAAGCGGTACATGCCGCCGAACTGGAACGAAGCATAGACGTGGCCGGCGTCACGGGGGTCGACCACCATCCAGCCGCCGTCGCCGCCGAGCAACTCAAAGACATCGTCCGGCCCTCCGGTGGTGGTGATCAACGTACCGTTGTCCTGCGCGCCACCACCGAAAACACGGGCGTCGGATTGGGCAACATCCAGGTCGTAATACATCGTCACTGCGAGGCCAGCGCTGCGGTTGACCCAGTTGCGGCCAGCATCTTCGCTGACATCCAGGCCGCCGTCGTTGACGTCGTACAGTCGCCCCGCAGGAGCCGCTGGCATCACCAGCATGTGGTGATCAGCGTGTGCGTAGGTGGGTGTGCCGCGCTCGGCGTCCCACTGAGAGGTGCGGCTCCAACTCTGGCCGCCGTTGCTGGTGCGATGCAAGTCTACACCGCCGCAAACCACGGTATTGGGGTCGGTCGGATGTACGGCAATGGCATTCCCATACGACATCTGGCCCTCGTTGGCGAAATGGTTGCCGGCGATGTTGGTCCAGGTGTTTCCGCCGTTGCTGCTCTTGAAGACTCCAAGCAGACTGTCGTTCCGGCTCGCCGCGTCGGCGCACAACGCGTACACGACCTGCGGATTGGACGGAGATATTGTCAACGCCGTGCGCCCGATGCGATCGGTGGGTGGCAAACCGGTCTTGAGCTGAGTCCAGCTTTGACCACCGTCCGCCGAGCGGTAGATGCCGCTGGCCACACCAGGCCCGGTCACCGTTACAAATACACGCCCAGGCGTCGCAGGGTCAAACACCACCTTGTGGCACCAGTAGTTGCCGGTTGAAAAAAAGGTCTCGCGCACCCAGGTACCGCCACCGTCGCGTGTGCTGTAAAGACCACCCAAGTCGTTGTCTGCTGAGACACGCCCATACCCAACTCCACCGACAATGACATGGTTGGAATCGGCCGGGTCGACTGCCAATGTGCCGATGCGTCGTGGGAGGCCTTTCTTGGCCGATAGCGCCCAGGCAGTCCAGCTCGCACCGCCATTTGTCGAACGGTAGATGCCGTCTCCGGGATAGGAGTCCACCGACAGGTTGGCTTCGCCGGTGCCGCAGTACAACGTCTTGGGACGTGCGGGGTCGATTGCCAAAGCACCGATCTGGAGTGGCCCCTTGGCGCGCCAACGCAGCGCCCAAGTGCGCCCTGCGTCGTTGCTGGCCCAAACGCCACCACCGGCAGCACCGATCCAAATGCGGTCCGGGTTGGCCGGATCACACACCAATGCGGTGCATCTGCCGCCGATATTGGTCGGCCCCGCGAGTTGCCAGTTGGTCGAAGCGGCCGCGAGCGCGACTGTGGTGCGGGCGATGCGCCGCACTTCTGCCTGCAGTTTTTGCAGCGGTGCCTCGCGCATAGGCCACGTCACACGGGTGCGAAACCACGCGGCACGCTTTTTGTGCAGGCTTGTGCGAGGCGCGGCCGGGCCAGTGACACGTTTTTTCGGTGGGCCTTTGCGAAGCTCCATAGCAACGCCCTTTGTAGGAGCCGGAGTAGTCCTTTTTTTGGAGGTAGTCATTTCATTTTCTCCCGGAACGCTTGCGCCAAGCCAGGACGGCCAGGATCCCGACCACCGGGATCAGAAACAGTAAAAATTTCAAAAGCACCCGAGCCCCCATCGGGAGAGAACCCGAAGATTTTTTCTATAAAGTCCATCTTGTCTCCTTACTCAGTAACATCCACCGCAAAGAATTGGCGGCAAGTTGAAGGTAGCCAGAGTACCGGCACCCCAGCCTGCCCACGCCTAATTGCAAACGCCCATCGCGGTAGATGCGTTGGCAAAATGGACTTGACCGCAGCCCAGTAGTCATCCCGCAAGATCGGCATTGCACGGTGGTTGCCGCAATCCCGAACCGACGATGGGCAAATCTTGCTTTGGATAACCACAACGGTCAACCCCTCGGTCAACTCATCATCCACAAATGTGATGATGAACGAACTGCCTTAGTCTCCGTCCGCCATCGCGGCCAAGCGCGGCTGGGAGCAAAAGGGGTGACCGCTTTCGGAAAAACCATCCTACCAATCAAATGGCAGAAATGGGTCAGATGCAGCACTGCATAGCCAGGTGCGGTCATTCCTGTGTGACTCCTTTTCAGGTGATTTGGATTTC
>JANPNB010000101.1:0-1539 GCA_031427275.1 Alphaproteobacteria bacterium
GACGTGTCTTATGTCTCAATGCGCTCGGGTGAGATAGATGTGTTTCAGGGCAACTGGCGGCCCGTGCAGAATGAACAGTACAAGGAATTCTTTGACGATGGCTCGGTCGAAGTGCTGGGTCAGAATCTGGAAGGGGCAAAGTTCACGCTGGCGGTGCCGAAATATGTCTCGGATGCAGGGGTGCACAGCTTTGCCGATCTGGCGGCGCATGCGGATAAATTCGGCGGCAAGATCTATGCAATAGAGCCGGGATCGAACCAGCCTTTGCTGGATATGATCGCTGAGAACCGCCACGGCTTGGGGGCATGGGAGATTGTGGAATCCAGTGAGGCCGGGATGCTGTCGCAGGTCAGCAAGATGTATCCGGATGGCGAATGGGTGGTGTTTCTGGGTTGGGAGCCGCATCCGATGAACCTGAACTATCAGCTGACCTATCTGGACGGCGGCGACATCGAGTTTGGCCCCAATTTTGGCGGGGCCACAGTGCATACGTTGTCGCGCAAAGGCTATGCGGCAGACTGCCCGAATGCGGCCAGGTTCTTTTCGCAGCTGGTGTTTGATCTGCAGTATGAAAACTTCGGGATGCAGAAGATCATGGGCGACGGGATGGACGCACTGGAGGCGGCCAAGGCGATGATGACGGCGCGGCCAGAACTGCTGGAGTCATGGTTGGCGGATGTGACCACGCTTGACGGTCAGCCGGGGTTGCCTGCGGTGAAGGCCGCCTTGGGTCTGTAAGGTGCTGACAATGCGTGCGGCTGTCGTGGACGGCCATGGCATGCCGTTGCGGCTGGTCGATCTTCCTGTCCCCGCCCCGGGTCCGGGAGAGATCCTGATCAAGCTGCTGGCAAGCGGCGTCTGCCACAGCGATGTGCATGGCTGGAGGGGGGACTCGGTCGCAAGCCCCCTGCCTGATCCCTACATCCTTGGACATGAAGGTGTGGGCATCGTCGCGGCTGTCGGAGAAGGGGTCAGAAAATCCGGCCCGCCCTTCGCATCTATCACCACACAAAGCGCGCCGGCAGAGGTAGCGTCCATGGCGGCGGTTTCCTAGTTCGCAGTGCAGGCCATCAGGAAACGGCTTTCGGCGTGGTGCAGAATGTAACTGACCGCTTGCACATCCAGCCGCGTGTTGATCGCGTTCAGGACCGCCCCGATCAGCGGCACGGCGCAATGGGCTGCCAGCATTTCAGGCCGGTTGGGCAGCATGACCGACACGACATCACCCGGTCCTACGCCCTGCGTCCGCAGATAGGCGGCCATCCGCGCGACAATCTGCCCAAACTCTGCATAGCCAAAGCGATGATCGTGCCAGGCATCCGAAAGCCTGTCCGGATGCACCCTGACTGCCCGATCCAGAAAGTCGAGCGGTGACAGTGGTCTATGGTTGGCGGGACGCCGGGCCAGATGAGGGTCGTTGCGCATCGCCTAGATGTAACGTCTCAATAGGTTGTTCACGGGCTGAAACTGGTGATTGTGGTGTTTGCGACGCAGCACGATCCTCAGGAGACAGCCCGTGAACATTCACAAGAATGCCAA
>JANPNB010000102.1:0-1920 GCA_031427275.1 Alphaproteobacteria bacterium
CAGCACGCCAACCGTGAGGACGGCGTTGTCCTGCATGAACTCCGGCGTCCAGCGGAACTGCGCGTCGAGATAGGTCATCGCGTCGAGCTTGTTGCCCGGCTCGGTGACTGACGACACGTGACGCGCCAGCAGCGAAGCGCCGAACGGTCCGAGGCTCCAGTCGACGTTGAACGAGGTCTTCCATTCCGGATAGGCCTGGTCCGGGCTGCCGCGTTCCGTGCCTTCACGCGAGATCGGGCTGAGGCCGGCCGAAGTCGGCACGAACTCGGTGAATTCGTCGAGGTGAGCCGCGGTGAGGCGGAGGTCGATCGTACCGATCGACATTTCCGGCGCGCCGTAGGTGACGGTGAAGTCAGCCTGCTTCGTTTTCAAACCACCGATGTTGATCAGCGGGTTTGCGATGCCGACGACCTGACCGGTAACCGTGCGGGTGATCGTGTTACAGGCCAGAAGGTCGAGCGTTTGAGCGCAGCGGTCGAGCAGGGCCTGACCGTTCTGGGCCTGGATGGCGTCCTTCAGATCGATGTCAGCGTAGTTGACTTCGAACGTCATGCCGCGCGTCCAGGTCTGGTCCTTGAGGAACTCAGGGCTCCACACGGCGCCGGCATTCCAGGACTCGCTGGTTTCCGGCGTCAGGTTCTGGTTGCCGCTGGTGATGACGGCGATCTGCGGGTTCAGCTGCGTGTAGGAGCCGTTGGCGGGAACGCCGCGGGCGATGCAGTTGGCCTGGATGGTCGCGCTTTGCGTCAGGAAGCTCGAGCACGGGTCCACCACTTCCTGGTCGAAGCGCGAGGCCGAGCCGAACAGTTCGCCGATGGACGGCGCGCGGAAGCCCTGGCCCCAGCTGGCGCGCAGCAGGACATCGTCGACCGGACGGTAGACCGCGCCGGCCTTGATGGTGCTGTCGCTGCCCGAGGTCGAGTAATCGAAGGTGCGGCCAGCGACGCTGAACGACAGTTCCTTGGCGAAAGCCATGTCCTTCAGGACAGGGATGTTGAACTCGACATAGGCTTCATCGACGTCGATCGAGCCGGCGGCCGGTTGCGCAGGGATGTCCGAAGACAGGCCGGCCGCGACGATGGCGTCAGGCTGGAACGAGCCCTTGGTCTGACGATGCTCGAGGCCGAGCGCGATCTGCAGCGGTCCGGCCGGAAGCTCGAACAGGTCACCGGTGACGTTGGCGCTGAAATCGCGGAGTTCCTGTTGCGAGGAGTCATGCTGGACGAACCCGATGAAGGCGAGCTGATCGGGCTTGATCGTGCCGGCGCCGCCAAACAGGTTCAGCGGAACGCATGAGCCCGTGCATTGTGCGATCGGGCCGAGGGCCTGTTGCACGCGCTGGGCGTTGACGTTGCCGGTGAAGGTTTGATCGGCCGTGTTGCGCGACCACACAGCGTTGGCATCCCAGAACCAGTTGCGGTCGAGGAAGCTGACGTCGCCGCTGAGTGTGCCGGTGACGTTGAACGTGTTGACGTCCTGTTCGTAATGACGCGGACCAGCCTCGACGAGACGGCGACCGATGAAGGTCAGCGTGCCGGCTTCGAGATTGAAGCCGAACGGGTTGTAGGGGTTGGTGGCGTCGATGGTGACCTGGTCGAGCAGGTTGCCGTTGCCGGCGTCCGGTCCGACGAACAGCGGCAGAGGCGCTGCCTGGTTGGCCGAGCGGCGGTTCACATAGGTCGCCTTGCCCGAGAACTTCAGGTTGTCGGCAAACTCGTGCTCGATCGTGGCGAACAGCCCGAGACGCTCGGACGGGGTTGCGACGTAATTGAACGGCTGGAAGTTGAACCGGTCAGCGGTCGTGAAGTTCTTGAACGGAGACCCGGCGCCGGTGGGATTAGCCGGGTTGTAAGCTGGCACGACGCCCGGCGCCAGAGCGGCCCGAAGCGTCATGTCGAGAGACCTTTCCGTATTCGGATC
>JANPNB010000103.1:0-15563 GCA_031427275.1 Alphaproteobacteria bacterium
GCAAGACGGCTGGAGCCGAAAAGGTCTACGAGCTGAGCCAGAAGTATGACGACGCACACGCTGGCGGCGCAAGCCTTGCGGAGTCTGCAGCTAAGGCCGGGGTCCCGGTCATGACTATCGGGCCTGTGACCGAGCAAGGTGCTGATCTGCAAGGTCGTCCGGCCCCAGGATTGACCGAAAAGCTAGTCAAGACGGCTTTTTCGCTACCCCAAGGCGGTGAAAGTGAGATTGAAGATGAAGGGCAAGGGGAATCCTTCGCCGTACGCGTCGAGAAAGTCATCCCGCGTGCCTTGCCAGCTCTGTCCGACATTCGGCCGCGTCTAGCACAGTTTTGGCTCGCGCGTGAAACGGGCAAGCGGCTCCAAGATAAGGCAGACACCCTTAGCGCGCGCCTGAAGAAGGGCGAGAGCCTGGAGGCAGTCGCAGCCTCTGTCGGTGCCTCCGTTAGCCATGCGACAGGCCTAGATCGACGGACAGCTCAGCAGACCAAGGCGTTTTCAACTGAGGCGCTCGGCAAGATATTCTCCGCTTCTGTTGGCGAGCCTATAACCGCCCCAAATGCCACGGCATTCGGTGTGATCGTCGGCAAGCTGGAAGCTATCCGGCCGCCGCAGGCCTCCCAAGTGGCGCGGTTCACGGAGGATGGTCGGCCGCAAATGACCATGACCTTGTTCCGGGAAATCGGCGCTGACGCCCGCAAAGCGGCTCGCAACGAGATCAAGCCGAAGATCTATCCCAATGTCGCGCGTGTGGCGCTGGGCTTAGACCCAATTGATCCCAAGGCGACCAAGACGTCGGAGAAGTCAAAGTGACGATCGAACCCAGGTTCGAGGACTTTGAGGCCAGGTACGCAAGCGGGGCTTCACAAGTCGTCTGGACCCGTTTGATCGATGACTTGGAGACCCCGGTCTCGGCCTATCTCAAGATCGCCCATGGGCGCGACTACGCATTTCTGTTTGAGAGCGTAGAGGGCGGCGCTTGGCGTGGCCGTTACTCCGTGATCGCTATGAAGCCGGACCTGGTTTGGCGTTGCCACGGCGACCTAGCCGAGATTGCCGAGGGCGCGGACATTGAGGTCGGGCGATTTACAGCCCAGTCTGGGGCGGCGCTGGACAGCCTGCGCGACCTGGTGGCGGCAACGCGACTAGACCTGCCTGCTGGATTGCCGCCCATGTCGGCGGGTGTGTTCGGGGCGATTGGCTATGACATGATCCGGCTGGTTGAAAACCTGCCGAACGTCAATCCAGATCCACTAGAATTACCAGATGGTGTGATGATCCG
This sequence comes from Alphaproteobacteria bacterium, assembly GCA_031427275.1. GTDB lineage: Bacteria > Pseudomonadota > Alphaproteobacteria > Caulobacterales > Caulobacteraceae > Phenylobacterium. The sequence goes on from JANPNB010000103.1 coordinate 1,282, forward strand.
TCCCTCGGTGGTGGCGATTTTTGATGCCATCGCCCAAGAGATGATTCTGGTGACCACGGTTCGTCCCGGCGCACTGTCAGCCGCTGAGGCCTTTGGGGCCGCTCAGGCTCGCCTCAAGGCGGTTATGACCGACCTCAAGACGGGGGCACCGCCTCTGACCGGGAAAGGGGTCGCGCAGCCCGATCAATTTACGACGCCCATCAGCCGCGACGACTACCGGAAGATTGTGGAGCGGGCCAAAGACTTCATCCGTGCTGGCGATGTTTTTCAAGTCGTCCCCAGTCATAGGTTCCGGGCACCATTTAGCTTGGATCCCTTCGCGCTTTACCGTTCGCTCCGCCGAACCAATCCCTCGCCATTCTTGTTCTATCTGAACTTCGGGGGATTTCAGCTGGCAGGCTCCAGCCCTGAAATTTTGGTGCGACTACGAGACGGCAAGATCACCATTCGACCCATTGCCGGGACGCGGCCGCGGGGAAAAACGCCAGAAGAAGACCAGGCCCTCGAGGCTGAATTGATCGCCGACCCAAAAGAGCGAGCCGAGCATCTGATGCTGCTTGATCTGGGACGTAATGACGTTGGCCGCGTGGCCATGCTCAACAAGCAGGGGACAAATGAGCCGCTCAAACCGTCCAGGGGCGCTCACGTTCGGGTCACTGCCAGCTTCTTTGTCGAACGCTACAGCCATGTGATGCACCTGGTTTCCAATGTTGAAGGTGACGCACCTGAGGGCTTAGATCCTGTCGATGTCCTGATGGCGGCACTGCCCGCTGGGACATTATCGGGCGCGCCTAAGGTGCGAGCGATGGAAATCATCGATGAGTTGGAGATCGAAAAGCGCGGCATAGGCTATGCCGGGGCTGCGGGTTATTTCGGAGCCGATGGATCGGTGGACACCTGCATCATCCTGCGCACCGCCCTCTTCAAGGATGGTCAAATGTACGTCCAGGCCGGTGGCGGGGTCGTGGTCGATAGCGATCCTGACGCTGAGTATGACGAGACCCTGCATAAGGCTCAGGCCTTGCGCCGCGCGGCCGAAGAGGCTTGGCGCTTCGTTTAAGCTAACGGCTGCCTTCAACAGAGTGTTGACTGGAAACGGGCGGGACCAGGATCGTTGCGGTGGCAAGGGCCAGGGCTGAAGATGCGGCAAACGCCGCTGCCAGTACGACCGTCCAGATGTTGTTCTTCGTCACGGGGGCCACCAATAGGCGTCGGGCCACCGCCAACTGATGCCGGTCGGCAAGGCTCCCGTCTGACGAATCGCGCTCAACCATCCCAGCAAACTCTAGGCATCGCGCGCGCCTGGCAATGCAGACTATTGGCGCACGGGCAAGGTCAGCCTAGATACAGCCCATGATCCTGGTTATCGATAATTACGACAGCTTTACCTACAACCTCGTCCACTATCTGAACGAGTTGGGGGCCGAGACGCTGGTCTATCGCAATGACGCCTTGACGGTTCAGGAGGCACTTGGCCTTCGGCCGCAGGGGATCTTGCTATCGCCTGGACCACGCACGCCCAACGAGGCGGGCATCTGTTTGGGATTGATCGGTGGCGCGCCGGAAGACCTCCCCATCCTGGGCGTCTGTCTTGGACACCAGGCCATCGGCCAAGCCTTTGGCGGCGAGGTGATCCGCGCCAAGGCCATTATGCACGGCAAAACCAGCCCAATCTCTCATACCGGCAAGGGGGTGTTTGCCGGCATGCCGCAACCCTTTACGGCCACGCGCTATCACAGTCTGTCGGTGGATCGCGATAGCCTTCCGGCTGATCTCGAAATTACGGCCTGGACCGACGATGGAGAGATTCAGGGTTTCCAGCATCGCACTCGTCCCGTCCACGGCGTTCAGTTCCATCCGGAGTCCATCGCGACAGAAGGCGGGCATCATCTGCTGGGCAACTTTCTGGTCTTGGCCGGAATCACGCCCCTGGCGATCGCCTGATGTCCAACGCCTTTAAGCCGCTGCTCGGGCGCCTGGCTGAAGGTGCAATCATGGACCGTGAAGAGGCCTTGGCCTTTTTTGCAGCTTGTTTTCGTGGCGAGCCAACCCCGGCGCAGATTGCGGCGGCCTTGACCGCCATTCGGATGCGAGGTGAGACAGTCGCCGAGATCGCAGCGGGTGCACAAGCCATGCGCGATGCAGCGATTAAGTTGGAAGTTCCCTACCCTACCCTCGATGTCTGTGGCACAGGCGGCGACGGCTCCCACACGCTGAACATCTCTACCGCCGTGGCTTTTGTCGCCGCAGGCGGAGGGCTGAAAATCGCCAAACATGGCAACCGCGCGCTCTCTTCAAGGTCGGGCACGGCCGATGTACTGGCCGCATTGGGTGTTGATGTCAGCGCGTCGGCGCAGCGGCAACGCCAAGCGCTTGATGAGGTCGGCCTCTGCTTCATGTTTGCCCAGACGCACCATGGGGCCATGCGTCACGTTTCGCCCATCCGCGCTGAATTGGGGTTTCGAACTCTGTTCAACCTGCTTGGCCCTCTGACCAATCCGGCGGGGGCTAAGCGCCAGGTGGTTGGAGTGTATTCAGAGCAATGGGTCGAGCCATTGGCCAGAGTCTTGGGTGACTTAGGAGCCGAACGGGCCTGGGTGGTGCATGGCAGCGGGCTCGATGAAATCACCACCACAGGCGAGACGAAAGTCGCAGAGTGGCGCGACGGTGCCGTGCGCGAATTTACGATCACGCCAGAGGAAGTCGGCCTGCCGAGACGGTCGTTAGAAGACATTGTCGGCGGAGATCCTGCTCACAACGCTAATGCCTTAACGGGGTTGTTGGCCGGAGAGCCGGGGGCTTATCGCGATATCGTGCTGCTCAATGCTGCGGCGGCTTTCGTTGTGGGTGAGAAGGTCCAAGACCTTTCCGCCGGCATTGCCTTGGCCAGAGACGTCATTGACGATGGGCGCGCGCAGAAGGCGCTGAAGCGCCTAGTCGCCATCACGAGCATGCCATGAGCGATATTCTGGACACCATTGCCAGCTACAAGCGCGCCGATGTGGCACAGCGAAAGCTTGGCCGAAGCTTGGGTGCCCTCGAGGGCATGGTCCGGGGCGTCTCGGAGCCTCGCGGGTTCCTGGCCGCACTGGTGCGCCGCCATACTCCAGGGCATCTGGCGCTGATTGCTGAGATCAAAAAAGCCTCTCCTTCGAAGGGTTTGATCCGGGCGGATTTCGATCCTCCGACCTTGGCTAAGGCCTATGAGGCGGGGGGTGCTGCTTGTCTATCTGTCCTCACCGACACGCCTAGCTTTCAAGGTGCCGACAGCTTTCTGACGGCAGCTCGCGATGCCTGTGGACTTCCTGCGTTGCGCAAAGAGTTCCTGGTAGATCCCTGGCAAGTAGCCGAATCGCGGAGCCTAGGCGCCGATGCAATTCTGGTGATTCTGGCCATGGTGGACGATGCTTTGGCCGCTGATCTGCTGGGTGAAGCGCGCCGGTTTGGTATGGACGCCCTTGTTGAGGTCCATGATCACGAAGAGATGTCGCGGGCTCGAGACCTGGGCGCGGTGCTGATTGCCGTCAACAATAGACACCTCCGGACCTTCGAAATTGACCTGGGCACGACCGAGCGCCTAGCCGACCAAGCCCCTGAAAATGCTCTTCTTGTTACTGAGAGCGGGATATTTAGCCCCTCCGATGTCCGGCGTCTGGAGCGGGTTGGCGCACGGGCAATGCTCGTAGGTGAGAGCCTGATGCGGATGGCCAATGTCGCTGAAGCCACGACAGCCTTGTTGGCGAGTTAGCCTCTCAACCCATCGGTCAACTTGACATTAACTAAGAACGCCTAGAGAACATCGTTAGAAGTTGTTGATTTGTTCTCAAAGGACCGCGGACCATGCTCACTCGCAAACAGCACGAGCTGCTTATGTTCATTCATGAGCGCATCAAAGAATCCGGCGTATCGCCCTCTTTCGACGAAATGAAGGACGCCCTGGATCTGGCCTCGAAGTCAGGAATTCACCGGTTGATCACGGCATTGGAGGAGCGCGGATTTCTGCGCCGACTTCCACATAGGGCACGCGCCCTGGAGGTGGTGAAACTTCCTCAACAGGCCACAACGACAGCACCGCCCAAGGGCCGCGCGCCTTTTAAGCCTCAGTTAGTTGAGCCGGGGGAAGCCGGCGCCGCCCTAGTTGCCGCTAACGATGTGCGCGAACTGTCAGTCTTGGGCAAAATTGCCGCTGGGACGCCGATCGAAGCGATCCAACAAGAACGCGATCGGATGATGGTGCCGGAGTCGCTACTCGGGGCCGGGGAGCATTTCGTCCTCGAGGTTCAGGGCGACTCCATGCTCAACGCCGGGATCCTGGACGGCGACTATGTCGTCATTCGGAAAACCGATGCGGCGACCTCTGGCGAGATTGTCGTGGCGCTGGTCATGGGCGAAGAGGCCACCCTAAAGCGACTGCGCAAGAAGGGGGCTTCCATCGCGCTTGAAGCGGCAAATCCCGCCTATGAAACGCGTATCTATGGACCCGATCAGGTCCAGGTTCAGGGACGGCTCGTCGGACTCATCAGACGCTATCATTAGTTCATTCATCGCCTATCGTTCCCGACGTCCAGGGCCGGTCGCCACGCAGCGGCTGCGCCCAGAGGATCTTCCAGCTACCGTTTGACTGGCGGTAGAGCTCGGCTGAGCCGCCACGTTCGAAGTCGTCGGCGTCCAGCATTAGCGCGTTCGAGCAGAGCGTATCCGGTGCATAGCCCCTGACGATCACGACTTCGGCGTTGCCGCAGAATACCGGGAGTTTGGTTTCGACGGTGCTGGCCCTTCTTGTCCACACCGCAGCGACCGCAGGAGCCTTGGAGCCCGCTCGGCGCGAACACGACCAACGGTCACACGCATAGTCTTTGTCGCGCGCAACGAGCGGGTCGGCGGGCTGTTCCAAACCCCTACGCCGAGCCCAAACCTGGGCTGAGAACAGTTTCACGTCTGTACGAAAGAGGATCGCTTGCTTGCCCGTCCTGGTCGCCACGGCCGAAGCATCAGCAGCCACCCAGAGGTCTGGAGCCGGTGGTCGGGGTGCTAAGCTGACCGCCAGTGCGAACGGCAAGCCAAGCCATCGTAGTTTTCCGCGCCACAGGCAAAGCCAGAGTATGCCGAGAAAGGCGCAAGCCAAGGTCCAACTGGGGGCGCTGGCAATGGTCAATTGGGCAAAAGGTAAACCCGCCGCCGTCTTGGCGATGTCGTTCATCATCGAGATGGCAAATCCGGCCACCGCGAGCGGCCAATGACCCAGCCCGACGGGAGTCATAACCGCACCCAAGGCCAAGGCCGGCATCATTAGGAAACTAGAGATCGGTTCGACCAACAGATTGGTAACTAGGCCAAATGTTGAGATGCGGTTGAAGTGCTGCAAAGCAAAGGGGCCGGTCGACAGCCCAGCGACAAAGCTGGCCGCCAAACTGGCCAGTAGCAATGTGCCAATCCCCTGAACTAGCCGTATGGGCCAAGGTACACTGATCTCGCGGACCGTTCTCGGCCATGCCTCGGCCAAGGCAACCAGCGCTGTTGTTGCGGCAAAGGACATTTGAAAACCCGGCTCGGTGACGGCTTCGGGTTGCAGCAGCAAGATTGCGACGGCCGATATTGCTAGAGTGTGGAGACTGATCGCGCGACGATCAAAGAGCATGGCACCAAAGGCAGAGGCTGCGGTGATGGCTGCGCGCTCGGCGGGATTAGGGGCGCCAGAGAGGACCAGGTAGCCCAGTACGGCGGCGAGACCTACAGTGGCGGCAACCTTTTTGCCCGACACCCTGAGCGCCATCCAGGGCCACAGCGATATCAAAGCGCGAACCGCAGCGAAGGTGAAACCACCGACGATAGCCATGTGTAGTCCTGAAATAGAGATGATGTGGGCCAAGCCGGACGCCCGAAGATCGTCGACCTGTTGTCGCGGAACATAGGCATCGTGGCCCGTGACCATTGCGGCGGCCAGCCCTCCCTCTTCGGGACCCAACTCATCAACAATTCGACGGGCAAGGCTCCAGCGGGCAGCGTTGACCCGCATCTGAAGTTTGAGCGGCCAAGGTAGCCTCTTGTCGGCGTCAAGGATGCGAGGCGGTGTTAGTGCAAACCCGACGCCGCCGACGCCATCAAAGAATGCATCTCGCGCAAAATCGTAAGCCCCCGGGCTAGCTGGCGGTGGCGGCGGATTGAGCATACCTCGGACGCGGATATGCGACCCGGGAGGCGGTAACTCGCCCCCATCCTTCAGCGTAATGCGAGCACGAACGGGGGTATGTGAAGGAGACAAGTCACCGATGGAGATCGGGGCCAACAACAGTCTTTGGCCACCTTGGCCTGGACTCGCGATGTCAACCACCAACGCCTCAATGTTGGTGACGCCTAGGCCCATGGGCACGACAGGGGCCCGCACACGCTCGGTTCGAAGCTTTGCGGCGGCAAAGCCTCCCAGAATAAAGGCCGTCAGGATGAGACAAATCGGCAGCCAGCGTGCGCCATGCCAGCGCGTTCTCGCCCACGCCAATCCTGCTACAACAGCCAGAAGGAGCCAGGCCACGAGGGCCACCGGCTCGCGGGGCAAGACAAAGTAGATCGCTGATCCACACCCCATGGCGACCTGGCACCACAGGCTCAATCGGTCGACCTGATCGACGAATTGCTCTCTTAGCCAATCAAGCGACTTCGCAAAGCTAGGAGGCCTGGAGCCACGCATGCTAAGAGGGCCGCTCTGCGCCCCTTCACCCCTGAGCGTCAAAGTTTCAATGTCTGACCGCCCCGTCGTCACTCGAATTGCCCCCTCACCGACCGGTGCCATGCACATAGGCACGGCTCGCACGGCGCTTTTCAACTGGCTTTACGCAAAACACACGGGGGGGACCTTCCTGTTGCGTATTGAGGACACTGACCGGGAGCGTTCGACAGAGGCCGCCGTTCAGGTGATTTTCGATGGTTTAGCGTGGCTGGGCATGACCCCTGACGCCGAGCCAGTGTTCCAAGCCACTCGCGCTGAGCGCCACCGCGAGGCAGCGGAGTTCCTATTGGCAAACGGCCATGCGTACCGCGACTACATGACCGCCGACGAATTGACCCATGAGCGCGAGACGGCGCGCGCTGAGGGACGGGTGGTGCGTTCGCCATGGCGAGACCACGGCGCAGGTAACTATGACGCGGCGCAGCCTTTCGTGGTGCGCCTGAAGAGCCCGCTAGAGGGTGAGACCCTGATCCAGGACCAAGTGAAGGGTGATGTTCGCTTTCAGAACAAGGACCTTGATGACCTCATCCTGTTACGAACCGATGGCACACCGACCTACAATCTCGCGGTTGTGGTGGATGACCATGACATGGGTGTGACCCACGTTATTCGCGGCGACGACCACCTGAACAATGCCGCGCGGCAAACACTTATCTTTCAGGGTATGGGCTGGGAGGTTCCGATCTGGGCGCACTTGCCGATGATCCATGGCCCCGATGGTGCCAAACTCTCGAAGCGTCATGGTGCCCAGGCGGTCAGTGAATTCGCCGAGATGGGCTATTTGCCTGAGGCCATGCGCAACTATCTGACCAAACTGGGTTGGGGCCATGGTGATGACGAGATCTTCAGCGACGCCCAGGCCGTCGAATGGTTCGAGGTCAGGGACGTGGTGGGGGCACCTGCTCGGTTGGACTGGGCCAAGCTCAATCACATCAACAATCACTATATTCGCGAGGCTGAGGTCGGTCGACTGGTCGTTCTAGTGGTCAGCATCCTGGCGTCTCGGGGCCAAGCCCCTCCATCGAGCGCCATCGATACCTTGCAGCGCACCATTCCCAAGGTTCGCGACGGGGTTAAGACCTTGCTTGAGCTTGCGGAGGCTGCGGAATTTGTTCTGAAAACGCGGCCACTGGCTCTTCCGGAAAAGATCACTGCGCTTCTGACGTCAGAAACCAGAGAGCGGTTCGCTCGCCTGAGATCTCATCTTGACCAAACCCGGGGCTGGGAGAGCACAGGGCTCGAGGCCAGCCTTCGAGTTTTCGCCGAAAGTGAAGGCGTGGGTCTGGGGAAAATTGGTCCAGCATTACGTGGTATTCTGTCTGGCGGCTCTCCCGCTCCCGATCTTGCCGGGGCGCTGGTAAGCCTCGGAAAAGCGGAAAGTCTCGGTCGGATCGACGATGCCCTTTCGCGCGTCGCGTAAGACGCTATAAGGCTGACGAGCCTGGGGCGCTGGCTTTTAGTTTTTGAGGGGATGGCATGGCCGATACAGCCAAAATTACCGTCGACGGAAAGACCGTCGAGATGCCGATTTTGAAAGGCACGGATGGCCCGGCCGTCGTGGATATCCGCAAGCTATATGCTGAGGCTGACGTCTTCACCTACGATCCGGGGTTCACGTCTACCGCGTCATGCGAGAGCAAGATTACCTTCATCGACGGTGATAAGGGCATTTTGCTGCACCGCGGTTATCCGATTGAACAGCTGGCCGAGAAGTCATCGTTCTTGGAGGTCTGCTACCTGTTGCTGCACGGAGAGCTTCCCGGCGCCAAAGCGTTCGAAGAGTTCGAGCACACAATCACTTACCACACGATGCTGCATGAGCAGTTTGACAGATTTTTCAATGGTTTCCGGCGGGATGCTCACCCGATGGCCATTATGGTTGGTGCGGTTGGAGCCTTGTCGGCTTTCTACCACGACAGCACCAATGTCGATGATCCCCAACAAAGGATGATTTCCTCCCATCGCCTGATCGCCAAGATGCCGACCATTGCGGCGCGGGCCTTCAAATATTTCCGAGGACAACCCTTCGTCCATCCGCGCAATGATCTCTCCTATGCCGAGAATTTCCTGCGCATGTGCTTCTCGGTCCCGGCTGAAGATTGGAAACCCAATCCTATTCTGACTCGCGCGATGGACCGCATCTTCATCCTCCACGCCGACCACGAGCAAAATGCCTCGACCTCGACGGTTCGCCTTGCGGGCTCGTCTGGCGCCAACCCGTTCGCATGCATCGCTGCAGGCATCGCCTGCCTCTGGGGGCCGAGCCACGGCGGGGCGAACGAAGAAGCGTTGAATATGCTGATTGAAATCGGCACCGTTGACCGGATCCCTGAATATGTTCAGGGCGTGAAAGACCGTCGCTATCGGTTGATGGGCTTTGGCCACCGGGTCTACAAAAACTATGACCCGCGTGCGACGGTCATGCAGAAGACCTGCCATGAAGTCTTGGACGAAGTCGGCCATGGCGACGACCCCTTGCTGAAGGTCGCGATGGAGCTGGAGCGGATCGCGCTGAGCGATCCCTATTTCATTGAGCGTAAACTCTATCCGAACGTGGATTTCTATTCGGGCATTACGCTTCGCGCGCTCGGCTTCCCGCCGGAAATGTTCACCGTGCTCTTTGCCTTAGCCCGGACGGTAGGCTGGATCTCGCAGTGGCGTGAAATGATCGAGGATCCGTTGCAGAAAATCGGTAGACCGCGCCAGATCTATACCGGCGCACCCCAACGAGACTATTCGACCATCGACACTCGAGGTTAAGTTCGTCGGGTTCCAACAATTTTGAGAATGGCTTGAGCGGCGGCTTCCGAGGGATCGGGGCCGCCGTGACCCATTTTGGCCAGAGCCTCAAACTGCGCCGCAGCTTGCTGAGCGCACATTTGTGGGTTTTCCAAACGCAGGGCGATCTCGCGGGCTAGGGCCGGACCATTGCAATCCTCCTGAATAAATTCAGGCGCAACCATCGCCTTCGCCGCAATGTTGAAGAGCGTAATTGGGCGGCTAACCAAACGATTCACCAGGGCATAGGTCAGGGCGTCGATGCGGTAGGCCACAATCATCGGACACCCCGCCAGGGCAAGCTCAAGGGTCACTGTGCCTGAACAGGCCAGGGCGACGCTCGCCGCCTTCATGGCATCGTGCTTAGCCTCATCGCCCTCCACAACGTGCGGCGGCTTGGGCCACAAGGCGACAGCTTGTTTGAGGGTTTCTGCTATCGTTGGAGCAGCGGGAATGATGATTTCTAGGGCGGGGAACTTGACCTGCAACTGTTCGACGGCTTGGGCAAAGGCGGGCAGAATCCGTTTGATCTCACTGGGTCGGCTTCCGGGGAGGACGAGCAAGATCGGCGCGATCGCAGAAATTCCCAACGCCTTGCGCAGCCGCTTTGGATCGCTCTGACTGAAGTCTGTATTGAGGGCCGCATTCCCCACGAAGGTGGTCGCCAGCCCTTCCGCCTCAAAGTACGGCGCGTCGAAGCTGTGAATTGTCAGAAGATGATCGACTGCACGCGCCAAGACCCGCGCCCTCCCCTTGCGCCAAGCCCAAACCTGCGGCGCGACGTATTTGATCAACGGTATGGTGGGTTTTTTTTTCCGCAGTCGGTGCGCGACGCGCAGACTAAAGGCCCAAGAGTCGATCAAAACAACGGCATCAGGCTGTTCGTGAACGGCCAGGGCTACGGTTTGATCCACCAACCGCATGGCGCGGGGATATGCAGCTAGGGCGTCAACGACCCCCAATATCGAAAGCTCAGAGATATCAAAGAGGCTACGGACGCCCTGTGCCGCCATTTGCGCGCCGCCGGTTCCAATGAACCGAACCCCGCCGCCGAGCTTGGCCTTCAAGACCTTGGCTAACCCAGCGCCCCGATCATCACCGGACGCTTCAGTCGCCACCAACATGATGCAGAGCTGGCGGGTCACGGGGTTGGCGGGTCCACGCCGTAGATAAACAGACCAAGTTCATCGGCGGTTCTGACCACAAGCTCGCGATCAAGGACGAGCAATCGCCCGGTTTCTCCGACAATGCCGGCCAGACCCGCTGCGGCTACCCGGTGAAGGGTCGCAAGGCCGATAGTCGGAAGGTCGATCTTTGTCTCCTGGATTGGCTTTGGTGCCTTGGCTAGGACCCCGCGCTTGGCCTCTGGTCGGCCGCGGATATCGCGCGAGAGCTCAGTTGCCACGCGGCGCAGCATGGCGTCTGTACCTTCCTGCGCCTCAACCGCCAGGACCAAGCCGTCGCAGACGACCGCTGCCTGCCCTACATCTAGGCTGCCGATTTGACGAGCTATGAAGAGTGCCCGTGCGACATCTTCCATGTGCTCAGGTCCCGGTGAGCATCGCCCCAATGCTCCAGCCGGCAGAGTCAGGTCTGTCTTGGCCTCATGGGCCCCTTCGATGGCAAAGCCTTCCTTAGCGAAGGCATCCACGACCACACGCAAAAGGGCGTCATCACCCTTTCGCCCGGCCATGATGAGCGCCGGCAATAGGGTGAGACCTTTCAAATCCGGCATGAAGTTGGAGAAGTCAGGTCGACTGACATTTCCCACCAGACAGACGGCCTTGCACCCGGCTCTGCGAAGCAACTTCATGCACTTGCCGATCTCGGCCAGGCCGACATCCGCCCCGGGGAACTTGGCAAGATCGGTGTCGGCAAACCCACGCAACCGCGCGATGAAGAAGGGTCGGCCAGCTTGCTGGCAGTGTTCGGCAATTTCGCGGGGCAGCGAGCCGCCGCCGGCAATGACCCCTAGCTTCAGCATTGCCTAAACCTCACGCTCCGGTAGGCAGAGGGGGCGGTTACCGTCGGCGCGGATGAAGTCGATGATTTCCATCACCGGGCCGCTCTTGCCAAAGGTCGCGGCAGTATCCTCGACACGCTCCTGGAAGGTGCCTTCCTCGGCGAACAACAGACGATACGCTGAGCGTAGTTCGCTGATGGTTTCGCGACTGAAGTCGCGGCGCTTTAGGCCAACAAGATTTAGACCCTCAAGGTGGGCGTGGTTGCCCCAAACCAGACCGTACGGGATCACATCCTTGGTTACCGCCGCCAGGCCACCGATGAAAGAGTAGCGCCCGACACGGCAATATTGGTGCACAGCCGCCAGCCCACTGACCATCACGAAGTCGCCCACATAGACGTGGCCGCCCAAGGTTGCAGAGTGCGCGAGTATGACGCTGTCGCCCACCTCGCAATCATGACCGACATGGCTCGTAGCCATGAACATGCCATCATTGCCAACTCGCGTTACGGCACCCCCATTCGGCGTGCCAATGTGCATGGTCACATGCTCCCAGATCAGGTTTCGATCGCCGATCACCAACTCGGTTGGCTCGCCGCGATAACCCGTGTGATGCGGCGGGCCGCCCAGATTGGAAAAATTACGCACCGTGCAGTCAGAACCGATCTGCGTATGCCCCTCAACGATCACATGGGCCAATATCTGGGTTCGCGGGCCAATCTTCGCGTTCGCTCCGATGATTGAGAACGGGCCCACTGACACGCCGTCGGCGAGCTCTGCACCCCGTTCGATGATGGCTGTCGGGTGGATGTTGGTGCTCATGCGGGGGTCTCGATCAGCATTGCGGCAAACTCGGCTTCGGCAGCGATCTTGTCACCGACCTTGGCAACACCTTCAAATTTGAACAGTCCGCCGCGGGCTTTCTGAACCCGAACTTCAAGGCGGAGGAGATCGCCAGGGCGAACAGGGTTGCGGAATCGACAATTGTTCATTGAGGCGAACAAGATGGTCTTGCCCCGCGGATCGACATTAAGTGTTTTGGACATCAAGACGGCCCCTGTTTGGGCCATGGACTCGACGATCAAGACACCAGGCATCACCGGATAATCTGGGAAATGACCCTGGAAAAATGGCTCGTTGAATGTGACCGCCTTGATCCCAACGATGCTGACACCCGCAACATAATCTTCCGCGCGATCGACCAGGAGGAAGGGGAATCGGTGCGGTATGCGGTGGAGAATTTCATTGATGTCGATTGCCCTGGAGGCCGCATCTTCAGTCATGTTTAGCTCCTGAGCGGGTTTTGGCTGAGGACCTGGCTACCCAAGCAACCTCCCGGAGCCATTGTCGAATAGGACGAGCGGGAAAGCCACTCCAGGTTTCACCGGCGGGAACCGATCTAAGCACGGCGGCACCGGCTCCGATCTGTGCCCCTGCCCCAACCTGCAGGTGATCAGCAACTCCGGACCGTCCGCCTAAACGTACCCCATCACCAATGATGACGCTGCCCGAAATACCGGTATAGGCGGCCATGACGCAGTTTCGACCGACCTGAACATTGTGAGCGATGTGGACGAGATTATCGAGCTTGGTGTTCTCGCCAATCACGGTGTCCTCATAGGCACCCCGATCGACTGTTGAGCCGGCACCGATGGTCACACCGTCTTGAAGGATCACCCGACCCAGCTGCGGCAGGTCGACGATGCCCCTGGGGCCGGCCGCCGCGCCGAAGCCGGGCTCACCGATCACGGCGTTGCTGTGAATGTGAACGCGATCGCCGATGAGCGAGAAGCCGATGGTGACCCCTGAGCCGATCTGACTGTCCCGGCCGATGGTGACACCCGGGCCGATGACTGTGTTGGCACCGATGCTTGTACCCGCTCCGATATGTGCCCCGGGTCCCACAGTAACGCCGGGACCAAGCTGGACATTGGCTTCAAAGCGAGCGGAGGCGGAAATGGCTTGTGCTTCTTGGTGTTGTCTGGCGCGGTGCAACCGGCTCGCGGCCAGGGCATAAGCTGCGTGAGGATAGCGAGTAACCAGGCCGACCCATCCAGCCGGCAGCAGGTCGAAGAGCTCCGCCGTCACGAAACACCCGGTCGGGGGCATAGTCGGTAGGTCGATTAGAAACCGCCTGTCGGTCAGAAATGCAACACGCCCCTCTCCGGCTTTTGCCAGAATCGAGACGCCATTCACAGGAAGGTTTGTCGCCTCGACCGACCTCAATTCTGAGCCGGTGATCTTCGCCAATTCACTCAGAGTGATGGGCGAGAGGGTCTCGAAAAAACGCGGATCAGGGATCATTGAACACTGTTGCCCCGATCCGCGTCATTCATACAAGTGGCTCGGACTATTTTGGCGCGGTCGGCAGCGGTTGGTCGAGGCGCTCACGTTCAAAAGCAAACTGGGTAATTTTTGCGTTCAGACCCGTGATGACAGCCGGTGTGATATCCATGGCCGGATTTGCCAGCACGATAGCGTCGCGCTGAAATAGCAGCCCGCATTTGGCCTGTTGGTAGGCCGCGCGAATAATGGGTTCCATTTCCTGCCCGACGCGGCCAACGGCTTTTTGCTGCGTGGCCTGCATCTCGCGTTGACGCAGTTGCGCCTTGCGCTGCAGCGCGTTGTCGCGGATCTGAACCGCAGAGGCCCGTTGGTCATAGGCTGTTTGGTCCAAGGTCGCGCGTTGGGCATCAATCGCCTTGGCCTCGGTGGCAATAGCGGTTTGCTCAGCCCCCAGTTCTGACTGAACGGTCGTGCCAATTTGGTTGAGCCGGGTCTGGACATATTTGCCGACAGTCGAGCCGCCGATGGCCC
>JANPNB010000104.1:0-3019 GCA_031427275.1 Alphaproteobacteria bacterium
GACATCCCGCAATCCACCCGACCCAAGGTTAAGGTCATAGATCCCAAGAGTCCTTGGTTTAATGCCGAGGTCGCCAATGTGCGCGCAACCATGGGGGCCGACTTCACGGCCTGCGCGATTAGAATTCCTTCCGAAGTAAGATAATGGCAGAGGTAAAGTGATGGACGCCGAAAACACCATAATCATGACGCTGGAAACCGGCGATGTGACGATCAAACTCCGCCCCGATTTGGCCCCGCAACATGCTGATCGTATTCGTGAATTGTCGCGTGAAGGGTTCTATGACGGCGTCGTATTTCACCGCGTGATCCCCGGCTTCATGGCCCAAGGCGGCGACCCGACGGGGACCGGCAGCAGCGGTTCGTCCAAGCCCAATCTGCCAGCTGAGTTTTCAAAGCAATCGCACGTGCGCGGGGTTTGTTCGATGGCCCGGACGGCCAACCCTAATTCAGCCAACAGCCAGTTCTTCATCTGCTTTGACGATGCGACCTTCCTGGACGGCCAATACACGGTTTGGGGTGAAGTCACCGGCGGCATGGACCTGATCGACGGCCTGCCCAAGGGTGAGCCGCCACGCGCGCCCGGCAAGATTGTTTCCATGAAGGTCGCGGCCGACGCATGACGGCAAGCCTGGCTTAGGGCTCGAAGGCCAAGGTCGCGACAATGGGAAAGTGATCTGAGCCCAGTCTTGGGCCACGCTCGATCTTGACCGTCTTCCAGGCCGACCCCGCATAGACATGATCGATGGGCAGGAAGGGCACGGGTGAAGCCAGCCGCCCACGGAAAAACGGTGCGGCCGGCCAAGAGAAGATCGCGCGATCCCGACGCTGCATCCGCAGGTCACGGTCAAGTCGGCGCAGGGTGAAGGACCAGGGCGTCAGGTTGAAGTCACCGACCATAATCAATCGCGCGGGGTCGGTGCGCTTGACGATCTTGGCTAGACTAGCCCTTTGGCGCTTCTGCCAGGGCTCGGTTGGCCAGGTCAGGTGGACGGCGACAATCGTGGCGGTCTGATCGCCGACCGGGATGGCGACGCGGGCAAGCCCTGGCCATTGATCCCAAGGCTCGCCCAACTCAAAGGACGGCTTCATCGGGGTGGCGCGCGTGAATATGCCAGTGTTCAGCATGCCGCGCGTATAGGTCATACCGGTGCGGCGCAAGATGGCCTCACGGAGCGGAGCTTTTAGCTCCTCGACGGCGATGACATCGGCATTCTGGCTCGCGATCCAGGTCGCTGTCCGCTCTACGTCCCGGTTTCTACCCCAACCATTAAACTGAATGATCTTGATCTGGGGTGATGCCGTGGCTGGCGGTGGCGTCACTGTGGGGCGGTTATATTCGGGCAGCATCAGCATGGCGGCGGCGAGTAGACCAAGCACGCCCAGCCCAACCAGACCCCATCGCGGGTTAGACAGGCAACAGATCAGGCCGTAGCCGGTCACCAGAGCGGCCGCCGCGAGATAGAAAGGCGCAAAGTGGGTGAGGATATCCAGCTTGCCGCTGAACCTGCCACCCTGGGCGGCCAGACCCGCACCCAGGCTGAGCAGGCCCAAGGTCACCACCGCAAGATCGATCAGATTGAACAGCGCGCGCAGAATCAGAGCCCCCTCGGCAACGTAGTATGGCTTGACGCGCGCAGACTTGCATGGCCTTCACCGGCCGCCATGTTGCTTTCCGAATTTGACTTTATTCTGCCCGAGGCATCGATTGCCTTGCGCCCGGTCGTGCCGCGCGACGCGGCCAAGTTGTTGTTAGTGACGCCGGGCCAAGGCTTGGTCGATCTGCACGTCACCGATCTGGTCGATCAGTTGCGGGCAGGCGACGTGCTGGTCTTAAACAACACGCGGGTCATCCCGGCGCGGTTGAAGGGCGTGCGCCAACGTGAGGCCACGTCGGTTCGGGTCGAGGCGACACTGCATCTACGGAAAGCGCCCAACCAATGGAACGCTTTCATGCGACCTGGAAAACGGTTGGCGATCGGTGACCGGATTCTGTTCGGTGATGTGCCAGATCAGGGTCTTGCCGCGACCGTTATCGATAGGGGTCCCGGCGGCGAGCGAACCCTGGAGTTCGAGCTTTCGGGACCTGAGCTGGATCGCATGATCCAAAAGCGGGGCGAGGTGCCCCTGCCGCCTTATATCGCCTCAAAGCGCCAGCAAGATGCGCGCGACCGCGCCGACTACCAAACCACATATGCGCAGTTCGATGGCTCGGTGGCAGCGCCGACGGCGGGCCTGCATTTTACGCCGGAGCTGGTGGAAAAGCTGAAGGCTAAGGACGTCGAAATCTGCTTTGTGACGTTGCATGTCGGGGCCGGAACCTTCCTGCCGGTCGTTACAGAAGATATAGGGAACCATCACATGCACGCCGAGTATGGCGAGGTGTCTGGTGAGGCGGCTGACATGCTGAACGTGGCGCGCGAGCGGGGCAGCCGGGTTATCTGTGTTGGCACGACCTCGCTACGTCTCGTCGAAAGTGCGGTTGATGAAAGCGGGCAAGTTCAAGCCTTTGCAGCCGAAACCTCCATTTTCATCACGCCTGGATATAGCTTCAAGGTCGCGGACGGCCTGATGACCAACTTCCATCTCCCCAAATCGACGCTGTTCGTGCTCGTCAGTGCCTTCGCAGGAACCGAGGTCATGAAGGATGCCTATGCCCACGCCATCGCTGGGGCATACCGGTTCTATTCCTATGGCGATGCGAGCCTGCTCTGGCGGGCGCAGGCATGACGGCCTTCCCCTTCACGATCTCTGCGACGGACGGCTCCGCGCGCACCGGGGTCCTGCAGACCGCGCGGGGTGACATTCGGACCCCGGCCTTTATGCCGGTTGGGACGGCCGCGACCGTCAAGGCCTTGACGGTGGATCAGGTCGCTCAGACAGGTGCGGATATCCTGCTGAGCAATACCTATCATCTGATGTTGCGGCCTACAGCCGAGCGGGTGGCGCGGTTGGGTGGCCTGCACCGGTTCATGCGGTGGGAGCGACCTATTCTGACCGACTCTGGTGGATTTCAGGTG
>JANPNB010000105.1:0-5511 GCA_031427275.1 Alphaproteobacteria bacterium
GTCCGCCAGACGGCAAAGCCCTCCGGTTTGGCAATCCCTCGGCGTGGCGCGTTGACCCCTCGGGGATGACCAAACAATGACCACCCCGAAGGTCCTGGAGCCGACACCCCCGGTGCCCCAGGCTTGGACCAAGCCTCGACCCCGTGTGCGGCCAAATACCCCCCGCCAAACGCGGTTAGAAGTGCGCCAATTGCGAGAAATCCGGCAAACCGTCCGGCGCTGAGTCGTTGCCACCAATTTTGAAATGGGCTGCTTGGCTTTAGTGGCATGGCCTGTGGCGTCTCTTCATCCGGCACCATGACCACGTCTCCATGCAGCATTTTTTTCGAATTTGGATGGGATGGCAAAGTGGCGTGATCGTCAATCGCGCGCGGACAGTGTCGCCAGCATGATTAAGCGGCTCATTCAGCATGAACCGATATTTTACCTTTTGCTGAGCCTGATTCCTTTACGCTGTTCGTCGATCCTGCCCACGACCTTCCGTGAGCAGGGATCTAAACCCGTGCGAAATCAGACAAGAGCTCTCCGTCAATTGCGCGGTATCCTGGCCAACTTGCCCGGTGCGGCCGACGGTATGCGTGATCCACGCGGTGCAGTGGCGGTGTTTTTTGCGCTGTCGCTTGCCGTCCTTGCGCCGGTCACCCTCGGAGTTATGGATGTCTACACCGCTTCCAGTCAGCGAAATGAGCTCCAGGATACCCTGGATGCAGCCACCCTGTTTGCGGCCCGTTCAACCGGTACCACGACCGCCCAAGTCGATGTCGTCGGCGACAAGTCGCTGGTTTCAAACCTAATCCTCCCCTCGGGCGTCACCCTTGTTTCCTCTGACTTCACGCTGGATGGCGAAACCATAACAGGCTACGCCGAAGTCACGCCCTCGGCGATCGCACCGGGATTGTGGCCGCACGGGAACATCAAGGCCAATGCCACGGTGGTCAGGGCGGTGGACCGTCTCGAAATAGCATTGGTCCTAGACAACACCGGATCAATGGCTGGGGTAAAGCTCTCGACGCTTAAATTGGCCGGCAAGAGCCTGATCGACAAATTGGTCGCAGCGGCGGCTCGTAGCACCGATCCTACACCCCTTAAGGTCGCGCTGATCCCGTTCTCTATGACTGTTCGTGTACAAGGCTCAACTACGACTAACGCCTATAACACGGTGACTCACAGCGGCGCAGGCTTCCCGACTTGGCTGGACCCGGAAGGCAAAGCCCATGTTGCGACTGGCGTGGCATTCGACACGTTCAACGTCCAGACTGATCGTATCACGATGCTAAAACAAATGGCTCAGCAGCCGTGGGCGGGATGCGTTGAAGCTCGCCGCCAGCCCTATGATGTTCAGGAAACAGCGCCAACCGTGGCGACTGCCGCCACAATGTTCGTGCCATTCTTCTGGCCCGATGAACCTGACTCGAGTGCTGGCTTCTCGGGGTATCCTAACAACTACTTGAATGACGTCTCGGCATCGGCGTCCTGGAAAACCCGTGAGCAATACGCCCCGAAATATACGGTCGCGCCCAAGGTCGGGACTCAATCTGGGACAGGCTATGCCTACGGTCCAAACGCGGGCTGCACCTTGCAGAAAGTCATCCGGCTAACCACCGACACAGCATCTATCAAGACGGCAATCGACAGTATGGTTGCGGTTGGCGATACGAATATTCCTTTGGGAATGATGTGGGGTTGGCACGCGCTCACGCCCAACGCGCCGCTCTCCGATGGTTCGCCTTATGGCACCACTCACTTGCGTAAAATCGTCATCTTGATGACGGACGGCAACAATACAATGGGCGACCCGAGCTCTGCCTCCGAGCAGAACAAATCCTACTACAGCGCCCTGGGCTACATCTGGCAAAACATCATGGGAATCACCAGCGGAACGACCGCCCAGCGAACCACGGCGATGGATAATCGGCTGGCCTTGCTGTGCACCAACATGAAAGCCAAAGACATCGTGATCTATACTGTTCGTGTCGAGGTTACCGCAGGGTCATCGACTGTCCTCCAAGACTGCGCCTCAACACCCGACAAATTCTATGATGTGCAGGACGTGTCGCAATTAGGTGCCGCCTTCGATGCGATCGCGGGTTCCATCGACAACCTGCGGATCGCCAGCTGAGGCTTAGAGCAATTTAATCTCGCGCAGGCGCTCATGAAGAAAGTCATGGGCGCTGATCGCAACCGGATATAACGATGGCCGGTCTAAGCTGATGCAAGACTCAAGGGTTGCGATTTCGAAATCCGGATTGAAGTGCAAGAAAAATGGGGTCGAGTAGCGCGGCATGCCACGACGTTCCGGGACCGGATTTACCACCCGATGCGTGGTCGATGGCAAGACCCGATTGGTCAGCCGCTGTAGCATGTCACCGATATTACAGACCACTGAGCCTTGCGGCGGGTTGATAGCCAACCATTGACCGTCACGATCCAACACCTCTAAGCCCGCCTCTTCGGCACCAAGGAGAAGGGTGATCACGTTGATGTCTTCATGCGCCCCGGCTCGGATATTTGGGCCCTCCCTAGGAACCGGCGGGTAATGCAGGAGGCGCAGAATGGAATTGCCGTCATCTACAGTGTCGGCAAAAAAGCTCCGATCCAGTTTCAGGAAAGTTGCGATCGCTTCCAGTATCTTGCGCCCGAAGTCGTCTAGCGCTCCATAGAGCCAGGCGATCTCTTCGTGGAAAGCCGGTACTTCCTCAGGCCAGACGTTTGCTGGCATCACCACCCTAAATGGATGGCCGGGCGGAAGGTCTCGCCCCATGTGCCAGAATTCCTTGAGATCGTAGTGGACCTCGCCCTTGGCAGTCTCAATCCCGAAGGCCGTATACCCGCGTTGGCCCCCCGTTCCAGTGATATAGGTGCGCTTGATCGCGTCAGGCAGGGCGAAGAACGCCTTGCTGGCCCCTATCGCGGCGTCAACCCGATCCTGGCGCAACTCATGGTCCGAAATCACCGCAAAACCGTAGCGCGCAAAGCTCTGTCCGAGGTCCAGCGAGAACCGTTCGAAGTCGCTGGAATAATCTTTGAACGAGACGGGTTTAATCGATGTCTGGGTCATGGCGGGCCATTTACACCTTCGACAGGTGTTTCGGGAAGTATCGGAGTGTCCATTGGGGCGTCGTCATCATCCTGATCCATCTGTTCCAAGTCGGCGCGAAGCAACCGGCTGTCGAGGACAGAGAGTGCCAGTTCCACGGTTAAGGCGGTTGCCAGTTTGAGATTCGCGCGCCTGAATTTCGAACGGGTGTTCCCAATTGCTGCGCTGCGGCGTAAACTATGCGCCCATGACTAACAAAACCCAGAAAGACGCTGTCGACGCCCTGGCGGGTGTCCTGTTTGACGGCATGACGATCATGGCCGGAGGCTTTGGCCTCTGCGGTATTCCCGAAAACCTGATCTCGGCGATCCGCGCGGCGGGCACCAGGCACCTGACAGTGATCTCCAACAATTGCGGGATCGATGGCTTTGGCCTGGGTATCCTGTTGGAAAGTGGCCAGATCAAGAAAATGATCTCGTCTTATGTTGGCGAGAACAAGCTGTTCGAGCAGCTCTATCTCTCAGGCGCTTTGGAACTTGAGTTCAATCCGCAGGGCACCCTCGCCGAGCGTATCCGGGCGGGTGGGGCAGGCATTCCAGCCTTCTTCACCAAGACTGGGGTCGGGACCCTGGTCGCCGAGGGCAAGGAAATCCGCGCGTTCGATGGCGAAGATTATGTCATGGAACGCGGGCTGACCGCCGACCTTTCGATCGTCAAGGCCTGGAAGGGCGATGCCGAGGGCAATCTCGTTTATCGCAAGACCGCACGGAACTTCAATCCGATGATGGCGACGGCTGGCAAGGTCTGCGTCGCTGAGGTGGAGCACATTGTTCCTGTCGGCGCGCTGGATAAGGACAATATCCACACGCCGGGCATCTATGTGGATCGCGTCCTAGCCGGCGCGAAGTTTGAAAAGCGGATTGAACGGGTCACGACGCGACCGCGTGCAGACAAGGTTGGTGCTTAACATGGCCTGGACCCGCGAACAGATGGCGGCCCGTGCGGCCCAAGAGCTCCGCGACGGATACTATGTGAACCTGGGGATCGGTATCCCGACCCTGGTCGCCAACTACATCCCCGCGGGCATTCACGTCACGCTTCAGAGTGAAAACGGCATGCTGGGCATGGGACCTTTTCCATTTGAGGGCGAAGAAGATGCCGACCTGATCAATGCCGGGAAGCAGACCATCACGGAACTGGACTCGTCCTCCTATTTCTCGTCGGCTGACAGTTTTGCCATGATCCGGGGCGGCCATATCGCCCTCTCGATCCTCGGCGGTATGCAGGTGTCTCAGACCGGAGATCTCGCCAACTGGATGGTGCCCGGCAAGGTGGTCAAGGGCATGGGCGGGGCCATGGATTTGGTCGCGGGAGTCAAGCGTGTGGTGGTGGTCATGGACCATGTGGAGAAATCCGGCGCGCCTAAACTGCTCATGGCCTGCACTCTGCCGCTGACCGGCAGGGGCGTGGTCGATCATCTGATCACTGACCTAGGGGTCTTCGACATCAATCGCGGTAAGTCACCCGTGAAGCTGATCGCCCTGGCCGATGGCGTGACCCTTGATGAAATGAAAGCCAAGACCGAAGCCGAATACGAGGTCGCGCTGGGTTAGCGCCAGCGAAGCGCCCATGGACCGACTGTGGCACCTAGCGCCACAACCAGCCCGACGCCTAGGCTGTACCAAACCGCGATGAATGCCATGGTGTGTTCTGGACAGTGCAGCCCATAGACGGTGGCCGCCAGTCCTCCGGCGAACAGTCCCGCCGCCGCCCCAGCGCTGGCGAGGCGTGTCGGGGCCATTCCGCGAACGACCCAGAGAGTCGCGGCGAGGATCGGTAGGGCCAGGACCAGAACGTTGCGGGGACAGCGGGTCCAGGACCTGCCCATCAGAATTGGCATCTGTTCGGCCGGTGCGGCCCTCATGAACTGCCAGAGGCCTGCGACCAACAACACCGCGACAATACTAACGCCTAAGGCCACGCCGCGTCGCGCTGACCCTAAGGGGCGTGACAGCTGCTCGACGCACCAGAAACCCGCCAGGCTCAAGATCGCCGTGTAGGTCGTCTTGGTCCAGAACATCATGGTGCCCATGGCGTCGGACAGGTCTGGCCGAAGTCCTAGCCAGATAGCCATCAAGGGCAAGGCGACAACCATGCCTAGTCCGGCCGCCGATCCCAGGCGCGACGAGACGGTTGGGGCAGGGCCTGCATCCAAAGCCAGGGCTTCGATCAAGTCTTGGGTCTTCATGTGCCGCTCGCCCCATCCGTCAGCACCTTCATGGCCCGGTGCAGTGCAACTTTGGCTGCACCCTCGCTAACACCCATCCTCACTCCAGCTTCTGCCAAACTCAGGCCTTCAATTTTCACATCGCGCACGAGGCGCTGCTGGCGTTCCGGCAGAACCGACAGCAAGCGGTCAAGATCGGCACGAACCGCCCCGTCTTCGCCGGACGCGATGCGGTGAAAAAATATGC
>JANPNB010000106.1:0-14731 GCA_031427275.1 Alphaproteobacteria bacterium
GCGCTGGCCGACTTTCATCAACCGTCCGCCACGACCAAAAAATGGATCATTGGCCAAGTCTATCTGAAGCGGCAGACCTATAGACTCGATCATCATAGGTCCGCGTTTCAACCACCCCTCGCGAAAGGCAACGACTTCTTCAGCGGTACCTGCGCGAACAAACTCTCGAATTCTAAACAGCTGCATCCGCGCTGGGTCAGGTGAAGGCTCGTGCCGGAAGCAATAGGATTGAAGATCAAAGATCGCCCCGCCCTGGGGCATCGGGCCGCGTGCTGCAAGGACGGGATAAATTGGGTAACAGGTGGCCGGTGTCAGCACCACATCCGTGGCAACCTGGCCCGCTGTCCAATCCTCGCCTTCACTAAGCTGACGCAATAGGTCAGTATGGTCGTGGTCCGTCCCGCAGAAACTATGAACGGTACCCGCCATTTGCGGGAAGCTTTTGAGGTAACCGCTGCGCTCAAAGCTCGTGCGGCTCATGCCCGGAGGGAAGGAGATCTTCTCCGCGCCATCATCAACGACCGTTCGACTTATCAAGCCATCAAAACCGCTGATAATCTCTTCATATCCGGCCCCGCGGCCGTATAGCCCCGGTACCCCGCTATCGATCAGTAGACCGCTGTCAAACAGTTGGTTCAGGAAGCTGGTTTGGGCGTCCAAAATACTAAGCCTCTTGCGGGGTCAGCGTGGCCACCGCATCGGCAATGGCCCTTAGGCTTGCAAACGTCTTGCGGGTCAGCATGGCGTCGGGGAACTCGATGTCAAAGGCCTCCTCCAGACCCAGCATGAGATCGACCGACGCAAAGGACGTCATCCCGGCCTCATATAGGTCCGAGGTCTCGCTCAACCTGGCGATATCGCCAGCAATTCCACCGTGGCGCTGCACAATTTCGCGAACCCGATCCATCATGGCTTTTGCCCCGCCCTTAACCATCCCGAACACGCCTTCTACATGCACAGAGTAAACCACTGGCTATAGAATTTGGTAAACGCCGAGTTAGGTCAAGGACCCAAAGTTTGCACGGCGGGAAGCGTTTTCACCTCAGGCCTTGATCGATTTGATCAGGGCTTTCCGGCGAGCCATCACGACCGCGAGATCATAAGGATAGGCGGCACACTCACGCGCCCGCATGCCAAGCCAATAGGACCATTTGGTGCCCATGCGCCGCGTCTCGATGGGCCCGGTTGAACAAGCGACGCCCAGCGCCGAGAACAACATAGTCACCCGCGGCAGATGATAGCCATCGGTACAGGCCACGGCACCGTCCAATTGCCGCTCGTGGATAAATCGAGCCGCCGCCACGACGTTTTGCAGGGTGTCAAGACTGGCCTCATCGCAGACGACCCGGTCAGGATTGATGCCCTGCTCCACCAGAATATCGGCCATTACGACAGCTTCTGAGGGTCCGAAGCGTCCCACACCACCTGAGCAAAAAATCCAGTCTCCCGGCGAACGCTGCGCCGCGATCAACGCAAAATGGGCGCGACGCCTGAGGGTCGGGCTTGCTTGGCCATCTGAACCGACAGCCGCGCCAAAAACGACGATCGCGCGCGCCACTTCCTACGGGTCTAGGCGGCGTTCAACGCCGGCGTGTAGGCGGCGATCATGTCTTCACATTCAAGCTTCCGAACCGCGCTGCGGACGTTCAGTCGGATCAAAAGCTCCGCATCCCTGTCTTGGCTCTGGGCACGATCAAGGTGGCGTTGCCAATCCCGAGACGCGAGATTCTCTGTCTCACCCACAAACAGCACCGACGCGACGGTCTTAGTTGTTGCCGCGATCACATAGTTTGCGCCCGCAGTCGGAACCGCGCGGCTGAGGTCATGAACGCTGTAGCGATAGAGTGTGCCGGACTTTCCGACAAAATCGATCTGGCGGGCCAACTGCACACTCCCGTCGGTTTTCAAAACTGAGATCATCACTTTACCTATCGACTGCGGCGAAATATGGACTGTCACCAAAGCGGCAACCTATGCCGATGGCACCTTGTGACGCGAACTTGCTTGTGTGTCGCCACCAATCGCGATCAATCTGACTCCGCCAATGGACAAGAGCGCCAAATTCAACGTCGTGACCGAGGAGGCTTGTTGCCGAGTGCGCCTGGATGGGCACTGGACCGGCGGGGCCATGGGTACAACGGGAGGCGACCTTGGGCGCGCCCTGGCGGGCAACACCAATTTCGATTTCGATCTCTCTGGGGTCGAGCGCATGGATACTGCGGGTGCCTACGCTGTCGTAAAGGCCGCTCACGGACAGCTAGATCTTGATCGGGTCCAAGCTCGCCCTGAGACAATCCGACTTATTGAAATGGTTGCTGACGCCGCCAGCCGAAAGCCAAAGGTCAGAAAGCGCCCACGCGGCTTTCATGAAATGACCATTCGCATCGGTCGCGGCGTGAGCGATCTTGCCAAGGAGTTTATCGAAACTCTGGCGTTCGCGGGCCACCTGCTAGTGGTGTTAGCAAGGTCCATCGCCAACCCCCGCCGAGTGCGGTGGGCGGCCTGTATTTCACTCGCCGAACGGGCCGGACTAGACGCAGTTCCCATTGTCGCGATGACCTCTTTTTTCATCGGAGCCGTTCTTGGCTTACTGGGCGCCAACACACTCCAGCAGTTTGGAGCCGAGGTATTCGTCGTTGAGTTGATCGGCATCTCAGTTCTACGCGAATTCAACATTGTGATAACTGCGATCCTATTGGCGGGTCGCTCGGCGTCTGCTTTCGCCGCCGAGATCGGTTCGATGAAGATGAACCAGGAAATCGACGCCATGAAGGTGATGGGTGTCGACCCCTTTGAAGCCTTAGTCTTCCCACGCTTTGCCGCACTCCTGTTCACAATCCCTCTGCTCACCTTCGTCGCGACCCTCGCGGGCCTATTTGGCGGCATGGTGATCACCTGGTCGGTACTGGGACTTGGCCCGGCCTTCTTCCTTCAACGGATCGTCGATAATGTGGGCGCCGTACATTTTTGGATCGGAATGTCCAAAGCGCCGGTTATGGCCATTGTGATCGCAGGTATTGGGTGTCGGCAAGGGATGGAAGTTGGCGGCAATGTTGAGTCTCTCGGTCGCCGGGTCACCGGGGCAGTCGTCCATGCTATATTCGCCATCATCATGTTGGATGCGCTTTTTGCCCTTCTCTATATGAAGCTGGAATTGTGAGCGTGTCGGACACTCCATTGCCTGATCAGAGTGCTGATGAGCCTGTCATTCGGATTGAAAACCTGACCTCGGCATTCGGCGATAAGGTCATCCACAAGCAGCTTTGCTTGGACGTAAGGCGAGGTGAGGTTCTTGGGGTTGTGGGTGGCTCCGGCACCGGAAAATCGGTCCTCCTCAACACCATCATCGGTTTGAAACAGCCCCAAGGCGGAACGATCCAGGTCTTTGGCGAGGATATTCACCGCGCCACGCGCAGCGATTGGTCTGACATCGAGGGTCGCTGGGGCGTGCTCTTTCAACAAGGCGCGCTGTTTTCCAACCTGACGGTGCGTGAAAATGTGTCAGCCCCCCTCTACGAATACACCGCCTTGTCTCGCAGCGAAGTCCGTGAGCTCGCTGATCTGCGCATTGGTCTCGTCGGCCTACCCCCGGAAGCTGGTAGCCTGAAACCATCGGAACGTCTGGCGGCATGCGCAAACGCGCAGGGCTAGCGCGCGCCTTGATCATGGATCCGGAATTGCTCTTCCTAGACGAGCCCACAGCTGGCCTTGACCCCATAGCTGCAGCTGCCTTTGACAATATGATCCTGGACCTGTCCCGCAGCCTGGACCTGACCGTCTTCATGATTACCCATGATCTCGACAGTCTCTATACCATCACTGACAGGGTTGCCGTGTTGGCTGACAAGCGCGTGGTTGCCGTCGCACCAGTCCAAGAGCTAGAACACTCTGACCACCCCTGGGTGCAAGAATATTTCCTCGGACCCCGCGGCCGCGCAGCGGCGCGGGCAGATTCCAGCAAAGCGATGGCCTAATGGAACGGGATGCCAATTACGCGCTCGTAGGTCTTTCGACCCTGATCCTGGTATTGGGGATTGCGATTTTTGGGGTCTGGCTAGCCAGGATCAGCTTCAACCGCGACTATGCGCTCTATGATGTCATTTTCCAGGGTCCGATCAACGGGTTGAGCCAGGGCGGCGAGGTTCGTTTCAACGGCATCAAAGTGGGCGAGGTCACCAAGATCGAGCTCTACAAGCCCAACCCGAAAAACGTCATCGCTCATATTCGGATGAGTTCGGATGTACCGGTTAGAACAGACTCTTACGCGACGACCGAACCTCTTGGGATCACTGGCATTTCCTACATCCAAATCACCGCTGGCACCCCTCAGACGCCACTCCTGAAGGGTGCGCTGATCGATGGCAAACCGCCGATCATCTCCAGCCGTCGTAGCACTTTGTCAGATCTCTTGGAGGGTGGCGGAACCGTGCTGACACGCACTGTAGAGGCCCTTGATCGGGTCAATGAAGTTCTGTCTGACAAGAATATCAAAACCTTCACAGCGGCGATGGACGATACCCAGGCCGTTACGGCTGAACTGCGGTCGAAGAAACAGCTGTTCGCCGATGCCCAGACAGCGCTCCAGAACATCGACGCAGCCTCGAAACAGATCGCAGCGTTGGGGCTGTCCGGGCAGAACCTACTCGATGGTGACGGAAAGCGTTCGCTCAAAAGCATTGCCGGTGCAGCCGAGCAGACAGATCAAACCGCCAAGGATTTGCGCGCGCTCATGGCCCGCCTTGATGGCCCGACAACTGAGTTTGCGACAAATGGATTGCCACAACTGACCGCCGCCGTCGCATCCCTTCAGTCGGCAGCAGAGTCCCTCAATCGGCTCTCCCGGGAACTGCAGGCCAATCCGCAGGGTCTGGTCGCGAAGCCCCCGGCCATCGAGAGAAAGGTCAAGCCATGATGTCTGTCTCTGCAATCTCCCGATTGGTCTTGATCAGCCTAGCGGGATTGGCGCTGAGCGGTTGTATTTCGCTGTTTCCTAAATCCGAACCGAGCCAACTCTATCGCTTCGGTGGCGGTGCCCCCTCCGAGGGTCAAGCACCGTCAAACTCGACCACCAAGGTCAATTTTGTCCGCTCTGGAGGAGCCTTTGCCTTAGCTGCCGCCAGCGATGGGATATTGACAACGACCGGGACCGAAGTCGCCTATTTGGCCGGCGCCCGCTGGGCTCAACCTGCTCCAGTATTGTTCGAAGAAGCGCTTATTCGGGCTTTCAGCACGAATCAGGGACCCGCACGGCTGGTCATTCGTGGAGAGCCTGCAAAGGCAGCCTATTCTATGCGCCTTGATGTCCAACAGTTCGAAGCGGTTTACGACCGCCCTGGCAATGCCGCGCCCGAAGTCCGCATCGATATTCATCTTGTGCTGGTTCGGCCCACAGATCGCAGCGTCACCTATGATCAAGTCCTATCAATCCGAGAACGCGCACGAGGTGACCGAGTGGCCGACGTTGTGGCGGCTTTCGATGCCGCAGTGAGTCAAGCTCTTAAGGCAATCCTTGAGGTCGCAAACACCTCGGCCGCCGCTTAGCCCTCAAGGCCCACAATGCGCTTGGCGGCCGTGAGCGTATTCGCCAGTAAGCAGGCCACGGTCATGGGGCCAACGCCGTTTGGCACCGGGGTAATTGCACCCGCTACGGCCAATGCGGCCTTGTAGTCCACATCGCCAACCACTTTGGTCTTGCCCGCTGCGGCAGCCACAGGATCATCAAAGGGCACGCGGTTGATACCCACATCGATCACGGTCGCGCCGGGCTTGATCCAGTCGGCCTTGATCATCCTAGGCCGACCGATCGCGGCCACCAGAATATCGGCCTCCCGGCAAATCGAGGGCAGGTCAACGGTTCGCGAATGGGCGATGGTCACTGTGCAGTCGGCCTGCAACAGCAACTGTGCGATGGGTCGTCCCACCAAGACCGAACGCCCGACCACCAGCGCTCGCTTACCCGCCAGATTTTCCCCGAGCGTCTGGCGCAGCAACATCATACTGCCCAGCGGCGTGCAGGACACGAGGGACGCCAGCCCCTGAGACAGCCGCCCGGCATTGATCACATGCAGGCCGTCGACATCTTTGTCGGGATTGATGGCTTGGATCACCGCCTTCTCATCAAACCCCTTGGGCAAGGGCAATTGCACCAGGATGCCATGGATTGCCGGATCGTCATTCAGTTGCGCGATTAGGGCCAGTAGACTGGCTTGCGAAGTGTCCGCCGCCAAAAGGTGCGTAACCGAGTGCATACCGGCGGCTTTGGATTTCTCACCCTTGGACCTGACATAGATCTGGCTGGCCGGGTCATCTCCGACCAACACAACCGCTAGACCGGGCGTCAGTCCGTGCTTGGCCTTCAGGCGCGCAACCTCTGCGGCCACATCGAGACAAAGCTGCTCGGCGCGGGCCTTGCCATCAATGATCAGTGCCTGCGTCATCTCAGTCCTTACCGTAGAGCGCGAGGTAGGGGTCAACCTTGCCGGCCTCGACATCGCTGACCGTCACCGCAGGCCAACCCACGTTCTGGCGACCTGACGCACCCCAAGCCTCGATGATCAGATCCCGAAGCTCACCGGCGCCCACACCCAGTTGGCGGGTGACAAAAGCGACGCCACGGGGATCGGCTCCGACGAACCCACCCTGCTTTTCCAACTCATACAGCGGCTCGACTTGCGCAAATGTCTTATTCAAATAGGTCGCCACCCTTTGGTCGAGCAAACCCCGGACGGGATCAGGCCCAGGCATGGCCCCCTGCACGGCCGCTAGCTTGACATTGGCAAACACAAAATCGCCTTCGATAGGGCCATGAATTCGCGCCGTCGTGTAGCCTTTCGGATTGGGGAAATCACCCCAACCATTATAGTGCAACGTGACATGCAAGGGCTGAGACCCATCAGCCACATAGTGCGACAATCGGCCAAGCGTCTGTAGAATTAGCCCCTCTCGCCTAACGCGGTCGGCAGTCAACCAGGCCCTTTGACCCGAAGACTTCGCGCGCCGTTCCGCGAACGCCAAAACCCGCCAATAGGCCAAGTCCTTCGCCAGCTGCTGGTGTTCCTCAATGATCGAATAGGCTAACCAACCGGCTTTCCACCCATCGGTGCCCGCGGCCTGTAGAGCCTTCTCATAGTCCTGGCGGGTGCTGGGAAGGTTCACTAGCTTGGGCCCGCCCAGAATGCTCCCATCGTCCGACACGTCGATGAAGTGTCCAGGGTCACGGTTCTGATCGTGAACCCGACCGGCCCCTTTCGACCGATCAAGCTCTCTCGAGAGTTCTCCAACCTCCGCAATCGCTCTTGAGGATCGCAAAAATCCGGGCAGCTGCGGCGGCAGGCTCTGCATCGCCGCCTGGCCCACCATACGATGCCCGCTATTGCCCCAGGCGAGGGCCGGAGCGGGGGCAATGAGACCAACGGTCAATCCCAGGACGATGAGAAGAGCGGCGCGCGAAAACATTCTGAGTTCCAGGGGTTCCGATAGCCAGGGTGTGGCCTCGGAACGCGCTGAGCGCAAGTCTTCGAAAACCCTGCTGACAATATGCTGTCAGGAGCGTTAGCGCGATGATCCCCCAACACAAACCAGGGACCACGCCATGATTACGCTCTACGCCTTCGCACCCATGTGGGGCCTGCCCGATCCAAGCACATTTGTGATGAAAACCGACGTGCAGCTGAAACTGTCTGGCCTGGAATACCAAACCGAATATGGCGGCCTCGGCCAATCCCCCAAAGGCAAACTGCCCTTCATCTCAGATGACGGGGAAATCATATCTGACTCAGTATTCATCCGCGACCATCTCGAGCGCAAGTACGGCTTGGACCTGGACTCTGGATTATCGGCTGACCAGCGGGCTCAGTCCTGGGCGCTGGAGCGCATGCTCGAAGATCACCTGTATTGGGCGATCGTCTTTGCTCGATGGGGCAACGAAACAAATTTTGCCAAGGGTCCGGCGCAATTCTTTGGCGATGCACCTGCGGAGGTGCTGGTCGGCGCTCAACAGGAGATGATGACAAACCTGCACGGCCAAGGCTTCGGCCGCCATATCCCCGAAGAAGTCGGCATGCTGGCCTATCGCTCCTTTGCCGCGCTCTCCACTGTGTTGGGTGACCAAGATTATCTCTTCGGTGACACCGCGACCGCTCTAGACGCCGGAGCGCTCGCCACCATCGCCGGGGCCACGGTGGAGATGTTCGACTCGCCAATCACCACAGCGGCACTGTCGTTCCCAAATCTGATCGCCTACCGCGACCGGTTGATGGGCCGCTTTTATCCACAGTTCGCGGCGGGCTAGGCAAAGCGTCGCTCACCGCCCTTTCGGCATGACGATGAATTTCCCGGCTGCCGGAAGATTCCGACTTTTGACCCAGTCCGCAGCAAATTCTCCGCACCCGCACTGACTACAGCTTCGACGGGGCGCACACCTGGCAGCGGTCGGCCGTGCAGAATTGACGCATTATTGACGGTCGGGCCGATTGACGCCTGAGGTTAAGGAACCGCACCTTCCGAACCGCGCCGACACGATTGAAAATGTCGCCGAACAAGGGCGCTGAATACGGGGAGACACCGCCTTGCTAACCGCCGTTATCATCCTCCTGGCGCTGGGCGGCGTCGCCAATGCCTTCGTCCTATTGCGCAATGCCGCCAGCCAGCAGGCCTGGCCGCGGGCGGAGGCGGCCTTGCTCGGCGCGGTCACGAACTTCTTCGATACCTTGGGCATCGGATCCTTTGCCCCAAGCATGGCCTGGTTCAAATTCCGCCGGATGGTTCCCGACCAACTTATTCCCCCGACCTTGATCGCCGGCCATACGCCGCCCAGCATCGTACAGGGCCTGATCTTCCTCGCCTTGTTGGGAGGCAAGGTTGACCCTGTCTTGCTGTTCGGCAACATGATCGCGCTGACAATCGGCGGACTGGTCGGCGCGCCACTGGTCTACCGCGCAAGGCTCTGGATAGTTCAGGGCACGGTTGGATTTGCCCTGATCCTTGCCGCGACCTTCTACACTTTGGCCAACCTTGGCCTAATGCCGATCGGCGGGACGGCCGCCAGCCTGCCCCCTGGACTGACGGCCCTGGCCATCGCGGCAAGCTTCGTGTTCGGCATCCTGATCAACTTCGGGGTCGGCAACTATGCCCCGACCCTGGCCTTGCTCAGCCTCATGGGCCTCGACCCACGCTATTGCTTCCCGATCATGGCCAGCAGCAACGCGCTGGCGGGGATTATCGTCGCCACCCGCCACGTCCAGGCCGGAAAGATCGATCTCAGGATCGTGCTGGGCATAGCCATCGGCGGCATACCCGCCGTCTTGATCGCGGCCTTCCTCGTAAAATCGATGCCCGTCGAAACCCTGCGATGGCTGGTCACGGCTGTCGTACTCTATGCGGCTGTCGTCATGCTACGCTCTGCGGCATCGGAATGGCGCAAATCAGAACCAGCAGAATTGCGTGCCTAGAAGCCTGCGGGTGGCGGGCACACGCGACTCTCACTTTCCTGCGGCTGAGCTGACCGATCCACTTGGTGTTCGTGTCTGTTCGTGAGGTTTGTGGACGATTCTAGCTGACGAAAGGCCTTGAACCCAAAGCCTGTATTCGGAGGACGGTTTCGCAACTCCATCCGTCATCCTAGGCCTCGTGCCTAGGACCCCTCTCTCGGTGGGCAGTGAGTTGCAGGCGCTAAGCGGGCCTAACCGCTCCCCTCAGATGTGACGAAAGAGCTTGACATATCGGGTTCAGTATGTTCTTGTTTCGTTCGTGCCAAATATGAACAACAGCCCTGAAAATATCGCCGCGCGCTTGGCCCGTCAGCTGGCCGAGCTAGCGCGTGTAGCTGAGGTCGGTTTGGGGCTGTGCCGCGAGATCCAGGCCAAGGTGAAGAGCTCTGAGGGTCTGACCTACGATCCCAGCCAAGCCTATTGCCGGATATCCCGCGCTGTGCGTCTGACCATCGTGTTGGAGAACCGCATAGCCGCTGAACATCAGCGTCTACTGGAAGGTAAGTCTTCTGGAATGCGCGAAGACCGCTTCAGCAAGGCCAAGGCTGTGGTGCTTGAGGTGCTCAACACCTCCATCGAGACCGAGCTTAAGGACAACCCAGACTGCGACCGTGAACGGCTCACCGAGCTGCGCGACAACCTACCCAAGTTCATCTCTGAGCAGATCGATAGCGAAGACTTGCTGGAAGAAGCACCAGTCACCGAAGTCATCGAGATCATCAGCGAGGCGTTAGATATCCCCGTCGACTGGTCGCTCTGGCAAGAGATCGACGAGATCTCAGACAACCGAAAGCCCCAGGGCTACTCCCAACCCCCCAACACCTCCCAACCCACCGAGATCGATCCCGATACTGAACCAGTCGCGGTCTAATTCCTGCCCGCCACGAAGTGGGGGAAACCTACCCCGACAGCCTCTTGGCTGGAGGGTCGATGGGGGTGCGTATCTGTAACGCGCTGGCCTTCAGACTCTCACCCCTATCGTCACGCGCTGCCTTCGGCATCCTTCCCCCACTGCGTGGCGGGAAGCTAAGGGCACATCCGCGCCGAGCCACCTCAGCCCTGCGGGGGAGGAATTGGCGTGCGTGTTCCCGTTCCGTGTGGCCCGGGGCTCAAATCCTCAGATCGGATTCCACACGCCCGATCCAAGCGCGCAGAGCGGGAAAGGCCGCCAAGTCAAACCCCCCTTCGTGCGCCACTCGCGTATAGGCCACCAGGGCAATATCGGCGAGACTGACCCGCGCCCCCACGAGGTAGTCCGACCCCACCAAGCCATCTTCCAATCGCTGCAAGGCTCCATAGCCGCGCTCAACCAATTTCGGGTCCAATTCCGAGGGTGACTTGCCCAGATAGGCCACCTGAAAGCGGGCCACGGCCACATAGGGCTCATGGCTATATTGCTCCCAGAACATCCACTCCAGCATGCGGGCCCGGTCATAGGCGTCGGTCGGGATGAGACCAGATCCCTCCGCGAGGTGCAGGATGATCGCGTTGGACTGCGCCAAGGGCCGGCCGTCGCACAAGACCACGACGGGCACCTGGCCAGCCGGGTTGATCGCCAAGAATTCCGGAGTCCGCGTTTCGCCGTTCAATACGCCCGTCTCTAGCCACGAATAATCCAAGCCCAGAAGATCTGCGGTCCATTTCACCTTCAAGCAATTGCCTGAGATCGAGTCGCCATAGATCCGCATGCAAATCTCCAGTGCTTTGCGGTTGCTATAGCCGAGACCTCGTCCAAGACAACGCAGTCCTCCCCAACAAGCTGTGAGCAATCCTACCGGCCAAGCTTGCCGCGCAACCTCACTAGGGCTAAACAAATCGTCGCTGACAGATCAACGACGAAGGAGGACGCCCTTATGGGACGCTACCTCGCCGCCCTGGCCGCCCTTCCCCTCATTGCTTTTGCGGGTGGAGCGCATGCCGCTTCCGCTCCGCCACCCGCCGATCCCATTGGGGATTTGGTGATGAGCGCCTTGACGGGTTCATTGCCGGGATCGCCCGATTTCAAGCTAAAGGCCTCGCTCTATCATGTTGGGGCTCGTGGCGTCGGCTTGCTAGATTCACTCGGCTGCAAGGTGGTGGCGATGCGCACCGCCGCCATCGACTCGGCCTTCATCCCGCGTCGGACCGTTCTGTTCATTAAGGAAACCGTTGGCGTGCCCATGCCCGACGGCAGCAAGCATGACGGCTATTGGTATGCCTCCGACACCGGCGGCGCGATTAAAGGCAAGCGTATCGACCTGTTCACTGGCATGGGGGCTGGCTCAATGGCTGGCGTCCGCAATCTAAACCAGGGTCAATTGACGGTGACCAAGGTCGGCCAGTTCAAAGGCTGCCCGCCGCAATAGCGAAACTCCTAGACCACAGCCGCAAGCCGGCTGGCCTGATCAATCGCCCGCTTGGCATCCAATTCCATGGCTTCAAAGGCACCACCGACTAAGGTCGACTTAACCCCAATAGTCTCCAAGTCATCGTGCAGAACCCTAAGCGGATCCTGGCCTGCGCAAACGATCACCGTATCGACCTCAAACAGTCGATCTTCACCGTCGATACGAACGTGCAGTCCGGCATCGTCCACGGCGACATATTCAACGCCGGCAACCATATGCACGCCGCGCCGCTGCAAGGTCGCGCGGTGCGTCCAGCCAGTGGTCCGGCCCAGTGTCTTGCCCAGCGAGTCAGACTTGCGCTGCATCAGCGTGACCTCACGATCCGAACGCGCGACCTTGGGCACCACACCGGTGACGCCGCCGCGCGGATGGTTCTTGAAGTCGATCCCCCACTCCGCCGCGAACACATCAATGTCCATGGCCCCTGAGGGACCCGAATGGGTGATCAGTTCAGCGACATCAAACCCGATACCGCCCGCTCCGATGATCGCAACCTTCTTGCCGACGGGCCGACGCCCCATAATGGCATCAATATAGCCAACCACCTTGGCATGCTCGATCCCAGGAATCGCTGGCTGGCGCGGCGCGATGCCAGTGGCGACAATCACCTCATCGAACTTCTCCGCAGCGAGCCTAGCGGCATCAATGCGCGTGTTTAGCCGAAGGTCGATGCCGTGCACCTCGATCATCTTGCGATAATAACGCAGCGTCTCTTCGAACTCCTCTTTGCCGGGGATGCGTTTGGCCAGGTTGAACTGTCCTCCGACCTCTGGGCCAGCCTCGAACAACGTCACCTTATGTCCGCGTTCTGCCGCAGTGACCGCGTAACTGAGGCCAGCCGGGCCTGCGCCGACCACAGCTAGGCGGCGCGCCTTCGTCACAGGAGCATAAACCAGTTCGGTTTCATTGCAGGCTCTGGGGTTGACTAGACAGCTGGTCATGCGACCGGTGAAGGTGTGATCTAGGCAAGCCTGATTGCAGGCGATGCAGGTATTGATCTCGTCCTCACGGCCCTCCAATGCCTTCTTCACCAACTGAGAATCGGCCAGCATCGGTCGGGCCATGGAGACCAGATCGGCGTCGCCACGCACCAGCACAGCCTCGGCAACATCGGGCATATTGATGCGGTTGCTGGTGATCAGAGGAACGCCAAGCTCCGCGCGCAACCGTCCAGTTACCTGAGTGAACGCGGCCCGCGGCACCATGGTCGCGATGGTGGGGACCGGCGCCTCGTGCCAGCAAAAGTGCGTGCTGACGATGCTTACGCCAGCCGCCTCAACGGCCTTGCCCAAGGCCACGACCTCGTCCCAGGCCATCCCGCCCTCCAGCATATCCATGGCGGCAATGCGGAAGATGACGATGAAGTCTTTGCCAACCACGTCTCGTACACGGCGCACCACCTCGACCGGGAACCTCATCCGATTTTCAAAGGAACCACCCCACTCGTCGCTCCGCTGGTTGGTTCGCTCCAGCAGGAAGGTCGAGAGCAGGTAGCCCGCCGATCCGATGATCTCAACGCCGTCATAGCCCGCGTTCTTGGCCAAGGCGGCACAATTGGCGAAGTCGGCGAGTTGCTTCTCGATCCCGTCAGCGTCCAACTCATTGGGCACATAGCGGCCAATGCGCGAGCGGATTGGCGATGGCGCAACACAGTTGGGCGTTCCGGCCAAAGGCCCCGTATGTAGGATCTGCATGACGATTTTGACGTCCGGGTCGGCGGCATGAACCGCTGTCGTCACCAACCGGTGCTGCTCGGCTTCTTCCTGTGTCGAGAGCTTGGAACCGCCCCCGGCTTCCTCATTAGGCGGGATGCCGCCGGTGATGATCATCCCGACGCCGCCGCGTGCCCGTTCAGCGAAGAACGCAGCCTGCCGTTCAAAGCCACCTGGAACATCTTCTAGCCCGGTGTGCATCGACCCCATCAACACGCGGTTCTTCAGTCGAGTGAAGCCGAGATCAAGGGGCGAGAAGAGTTTGGGATAGCGTTCGTTGCCGATCATGGGTCTTTAGTCCTCGCAAGCGAGCCCACAGAAACGCATTACCGCTACGGAACGGAAGATCAGATAGGCGCAAGCGGTTCAGGTCTCTACGAACGCCCGCTCCAGCACATAATCGCCAGGCGACGAGAGCGAGCCCTCGACATAGCCGTAACCTTCCAGCTGGGCTTTTAGGTCGGCCAGCACCGAGGGACCACCACACAGCATCAAGCGGTCAACGGCCGGATCGAGCTTAGGCAGCCCTAAGTCCGCAAAAATCTGGCCTGACGCAATCAGGTTGGTGATCCGACCCTGGGTCTTGAAGGGTTCACGGGTGACTGTCGGATAATAGCGCAGCTTGTCGCCGATGATTTCGCCCAGGATCTCGTCTTGCTTCAGCTCGACCTCAAACAGCTCTCGATAGTTCAGGTCGGCCACCGCCCGCACCGTGTGGGTGACGATCACCTCGTCAAAGCGGTCATAGACCTCTGGATCGCGGGCGAGGCTGAGCCAGGGTGCTAGGCCCGTTCCTGTCCCCAACATATAGAGCCGCTTGCCGGGCTTCAGGCCATCAAGCACCAACGTACCCGTTGGCTTCTTGCCGATCAGCACCTGATCGCCGACCTTGATCTTCTGCAGGCGTGATGTCAGCGGACCGTCAGCGACCTTGATGGAATAGAATTCCAATTCCTCATGCCAGGACGGGCTGGCAATGGAATAGGCGCGCAGCAGCGGTTTTCCGTCCACTTCCAGGCCCACCATCACAAACTGCCCGCTCTGAAACCGGAAGGCCGGATCGCGCGTCGTGCGGAACGAGAACAGCTGGTCAGTCCAGTGTTGAACCCAGGTGACCGTCTCGGTCAGAAAGGCGCTTTTCTTG
>JANPNB010000107.1:0-6430 GCA_031427275.1 Alphaproteobacteria bacterium
GGCCTTGCGGGCATGGGCGTGGGCGATGGCGACCGCCAGGGCGTCGGCGGCATCGGCGGTGGTGGGGCCAGCAGTGGGCAGTAGGCGGGCGATCATGAAGGCCACCTGATCCTTGTCGGCTCCGCCTGTGCCGACCACGGCTTTCTTGACCACCTTGGCGGCATATTCGCCGACCGGCAGCCCGGCGCGGGCCGGGACCAGCAGGGCCATGGCCCGGGCGTGGCCGAGCTTTAGCGCGCTCTGGGCATTGTTATTCATGAAGGTTTCCTCGACCGCGGCCTCGTCAGGACGGTGGGTCTCTAGGACTTCAGTGATGGCGTTGAACAGGTGCAACAGCCGCTGAGCGAAGGGCAGGCTGTCCTTGGGCGCGATCACTCCGTGGGCCACATGGGAGAGCCTGGACCCCTCGCAGACAATCACCCCCCAGCCGGTGCGGCGGAGGCCAGGGTCAAGGCCCAGGATGCGGATGGCGGTCATGGCGGCCTATAAGCGGTGAGTCGGGTCGTTCGGGTATTGTTCTATAGGGGAGGTGATGGGGTGGGAAGGGTTAAGGCGGGGTTAGTGGGCAGGGTTGTGGGGGTGTTGGGTGTGGTTTCGTTGCATGTTCTATCTAGGTCTGACCCGGAACATTTGGGTCGGGCCGAGAACGGTCGGCGCGTCATTGACGGATAGCGTGCCCCGGACCTCGGTTGCTGTTCAAGTTTGACACAGTTCATATGTTCCGTATATGTTCTATTTTCCTGACCCCGACCCGGAGATCTCATGGCCCTGCCGCATTTGCGACCCGCGACCCCTGGCGTGGTTCCCGATATGCGCGCCGCCTTCACCGCAGAGTTGGGCGAGACAATCTGCGCGCGGTTGGCAGGCGGTGACTCGCTGACCCGGATCTGTGACGCGCCAGACATGCCCTGCCGCTGGACGGTATATCACTGGCGCGACCTCTATCGGGGTTGGGGAAAGTCTATGGTGGCCGCGCAACAGGCCGGAGCGCGGGTTCGCTCCACGCTGCGGATGGAGGCCAAGGCGGCCAGGGCCAAACCCAAGAGCCCCTACAAATGGTCGCACACTGGTTCTCGCGCGCATCAGGCGCGGCGGCGGGCGGCCGTACTGGAGGTGGCGCGGCGTCTGGCGGGCCGGCAAACCCTGCGTCAGATTTGCGCCGACCCAGAGATGCCCAGTGTTTCAAGTTTGCAGGGCTGGCTACATGATGATCCTGATTTGGCCCTGATCTACGGCGAGGCGCGGGCGGCGCAGCGGGCCTCATATGAGGCTGAAATCCATGACCTGTTTGCCAATCTGACCAAAAGCAATCGCCGGGACTCTCGGCGGCGGTTCCGTAGGCTTCACGCCGAGATGAGCCGAAGAACCGCCAAGGGCTGGGGCTTGGAGCAACGGCCGCCGTCGGTGCCCAAGACTTGGAACGGCGCCCTGTCGGCATGGGAGCGTGCGGAGCCAGCGCCGCCGGTCGATAGCCCGCTGGCGATAAGGCAGGCGCGCAAGCGGCTCGGCCTCAGCCAAGCGCAGTTTGCGTCGCGGTTTGGATTGTCGGCTGAGACGCTACGCAATTACGAACAGGGGCACCGACGACCAACCGGCCCGACCCGGGTCCTGCTAGCGGTAATCGCAGCGGAACCGGCGGCGGTGATGCGGGCAGTGGGAGATAGCTCCCAGCCTATGGACAAGTCATAGCCTGAAAGATATAAGTGATGACTTGGACAGTGAGATTTGATGACGCGTTCGAGTCGGAATTCGAAGCAATGCCCCAGAATGTGAGAGAGTCGCTTGCGGCGGCGGCAACCCTACTTGCGACCTATGGTCCAAGACTGGGTCGGCCATATGTCGATAGTTTGGCGGGCTCTAAGCATAGCAATATGAAGGAGCTGAGGTTTAACGCGCAAAGCGGGGTTTGGCGGGTGGCCTTTGCTTTCGATTCCGCGCGTCAGGCGATTTTGCTGGTCGCTGGCGACAAGGCGGGTGTTGCGCAGAAGCGGTTCTATAAGGTGTTGATCGACAGGGCCGATGGGCGGTTTGCTGCGCATTTGAACAGGTTGAAGGTAAAATAGAATGGGCCGTACGCTCGACCAGATAATCTCGGCCATGCCGCCGGAAAGCCAGGCGCGCGTTGCGCAGAAATCGGCTGAATTCCACGCAGAGGTCGAAGGCCTCAAAGCGTTACGCCTGCTCGCAATGCGTAGCCAGGAACAGATTGCCCAGGGATTGGGGATCAAACAGCCGTCGGTCCTGAAGATCGAACGCCAGACCGATCTCTATCTTTCAACCCTACGCCGATTTGTCGAAGCGGCCGGCGGGACTTTGGAGTTACGGGTGCAACTGCCGGGAATGGGCGTGCTGACCCTGACCGGCATGGGGGAATTGACGGAGGGGTGAGGGGCTTGGTTATGTGATCGTATAGGGTTGATCGGTTTTCGCCGCGCCCATGACAAGGAGATGGCCCGCTATGGTGAGTGACGAGAACCCGGCATGGACGGAGGCTGACTTCGCCGCCGCGCGCCCGGCCGATCAGGTGCATGGGGCGGCGTTGGCGGCGCGGCTGGTGCGGCCTCCGGGTCGCCCAGCGATGGCCCCAGAGTTGCGGAAGGAGCGGGTGACGATCAGGTTGTCGCCCGACATCTTGGCCCACTTCCGAGCCGGTGGGCGCGGTTGGCAGGGCCGACTTGAAGCGAGCCTGCGGGCAGTGATTAAGGCGGGTTGAGCCATGCTGACGACGAAGGCGGTGCTTTGTGTGGGAGGCATGAATTGAACCACGAAGGACGCGAAGGTCACGAAGGGTAGGCCGGAGACGGGGCCTACATCAGCGAGCTTTGGCGGGCGCGGAGCATGTGCTGCCCTTGACGCTGGGTAGCTTGTTGCCAATGCTGCCCCTTAGGTGAGGGACAGCGAATGACAATCCTGCGGGGCGCGTGGTTGGGGCTGCGGACAGTCGCGTTGTTTGCGGGGCTGTTGTTGATCCCGGCGGGGATGGTGCCGGGCGGAACCTGGGTCTGGTCTCAGGGGCTCTGGTTCATGGGGGTGCTGGGACTAATCATGGTCAGCAGTTCCGGGCTGTTGGCGGCATTTCGACCGGCCAACCTGGCCATGCGCCAGCAAGGACCTGTTGCAGCACGAGGTGCCAAACAGCCGTTGATCGATGCGGTCGGGTTGGTGGCCTATATGGGCTTTGTCCTGGCTTGGTTCGCTTTCATCCCAATGGACGTGTTTGCTTGGCATCTGTTGCCTGCGCCCTCTGTTTCGATAGCTGTGGTCGGTGGGTTGGTGGCCGTGGCGGGGGCGGTGATTGGCCAGTTGGCGATCTGGGAAAACGCGTTTGCCGCGCCGACGATCCACGACCAGTCGGGCGATGGGCAACGGGTGATCGATACCGGCATCTACGGGCTTGTGCGTCATCCGCTCTATGCGGGGAACCTGTTGCTGTTTAGCGGCATGGCGCTGTGGTTGGGCAGTGTTGCGGCCCTGGTCGGGGTGGCGGTGATGCTGCTGGCGACCGTGGCGCGGATCAGGATTGAGGAGGCGCATCTGCGGGCGAGCTTTCCTGACTATGTGGATTATGCGCGCCGCGTGCGGGGCGGGTTGGTGCCGGGGGTGATTTGAGGGGCTCCAAGGTCTGAACCACGGACCACACGGAATCCACGGACGCAAATTCTCCACCAGCGCCGCAGGCGCGGTTTGGGGGAGTCGGGTAACACCCGACGATACGTAGGGGGCTGAAGCCTATAGGCTTCGGTCGCTGAGCCGCCGCTAAGACTGACCACGAACCCACTCAAAAACCCGGGGGATCGGACTGGCCGGGCTCCCTGGACTAAGAGGAAATTGAACCACGAAGGACGCGAAGGGCACGAAGGGAAGGCAGGAAGGCAGGGTCTTATCTGCTTGGTGATCATTGTGGTCGATTCGAGATGGGTTGTGGACCTGGATATGAAGAAGGTCCGACTCTGATCTCAGCCAGATGAGAAAGTTTTATTT
Organism: Alphaproteobacteria bacterium; assembly: GCA_031427275.1. GTDB lineage: Bacteria > Pseudomonadota > Alphaproteobacteria > Caulobacterales > Caulobacteraceae > Phenylobacterium. The sequence goes on from JANPNB010000107.1 coordinate 3,982, forward strand.
CATACAGTGTCACCGTAATGTCAAGCGTCGTTGTTTCGATTGAACAAAGTTTTTTTGTCTCAACTTCCATCGGATATTGATCGCTAGAATCCACCGATACGTGTAGTAGCGTGACTATAACCTTGCTTGGACGGGTCGTCCCAAGCAAGACTCGACGTTTTGGGTCGGCCGGGTCATCTTCTTCGGTCCTGGTGGGATGTAACTGGGGGCAACTATGGATCTGGCAACGCGGCTCGCGGAGCTTCAAAAACGCACAATCGAGCATCGCGAGGTTTTGTTGACGGAAGAGGCCGCGAAGACGGCGCTCGTGATGCCTTTCATCCAAGCGCTCGGGTACGATGTGTTTAACCCCTCGGAGGTCGTGCCGGAATACACGGCGGACGTTGGGACCAAGAAAGGCGAAAAAGTTGACTACGCCATATGCAATGGCGGCAAGGTTACAGTCCTTATTGAGTGCAAACCCTCTTCGGTAGAATTGAATTTAAATCACGCGGGGCAATTATTTCGATATTTCTCCGTCACAGAGGCGCGACTTGGGCTCCTTACGAACGGTGTCGAATATCAGTTCTATTCGGACATTGAAGCCCCGAACAAAATGGACAATAAGCCGTTTTTTACGTTCAGAATGGATGCGATTAAGTCCACAGATGTTAAGACTCTAGAAAATTTCTCTAAGGCGACATTTGATATTGAGAAAATTGTCAGAGAAGCTGGTAACCTAAAGATACAGTCGTTGCTGAGAAAGGAACTAGAGAAGGAGTTTTCAGAACCTTCTGACGATTTCGTTAAGTTGTTGGCGAGACGCGTATACACCGGAAATATAACCACATCGATCAAGGACAATACCACCAAGTTACTGGTGAACACTATATCCACGATGGTCCGCGACATGGTGACGGAACGTTTGTCGTCCGCCCTCAATGCCTCCACTCCAAAGGATTCAGACGCCGTTCCCGAAGCCGCCGCCAACGCAGAAGATTTGATTACCACCGACGAAGAGTTAGCGGGATTCCGCATTGTGCAGGCGGTCGCTTCTCGCTTAGTGGATCCGAAGCGGATTGTTATGCGAGACGCCAAGTCGTATTGCGCGATTTTGCTTGATGACAACAATCGCAAAAGCTTAGCGCGTATGCACTTTGACGGGGTGAGCAAAAAATACTTTGGGACGTTCACAGGGAAAGAGGAGAGCCGTCATCTGATCGAGGACTTGACGGACATTTATAAGTTCTCAGGCGAGATCGAGAAGCGGTTGAGGGAGCTTGATGAAAGCATACCTACATAACGGCACCCCGCCAGCGACAGCCTCGTGGTTCAGCTGGTTTTACGGTGTTGGTTAGGGCGGCGATCTCTGGTGCGCGTGTCGATTAAGTGGATGCCGATTAGTCGGAAAAATAGGTAGCCCAACAAAAACTTAGAGCCTTCTCCAATTCCGTCGAAACTTAATCGGGACATCGCGTAATTGGGGCGTCCCTAAGCCCCCGCCAACGCCCGCCGCAATCCCTACGGGTCGGCTTTGATCGCTCGCAGTAGAGTCCTGGCGGGGCCGCTCGGTCGCTTGGCACCGCGTTCCCACTCTTGGATGGTCCGCATGCTGAATTCGTAGGCGGCGGCAAACTGGGCGTTACTTGCCTCACCCGTTCACGGGGGAGGGGGACCATCCGCAGGATGGTGGAGGGGGCGGCTTCAGGCAGGGCGCAGCGACCCGAAATCACAGCCCGGTCTCGCCCCTCCCACCCCGCTTCGCTCGGTCCCCCCTCCCCATGAATGGGGCGGGCAAGAGGTTTTGGGCATGGTGTTAGGCGCGCTTTTGATGGCTCAGGACGTATTCGCGCAGGGCTGCGTTGATGCGGGTTTGGTAGCCGCTGCCAGAGGATTTGAACCAGTCGATCAGGTCGGCGTCGAGGCGAACCGAGAGCAACTGTTTGATAGGGCGATAGTATTTTCCCCGCTGGGCACCCGACCAGTCGAGAACTTCGGGCATGTCGGTCAGATCGATACTGCTATCGGGTAGGGCCTCAAGAGCTTGCAGTTGAGCCAAAAGTTCGGCCGAGATCGGATCAGAATTCCCCTTTTTCATAGGCTCTCCTTTCATGGCCAACCAACGTCATCTCGCCGCGCTTAGCTGCTGCGCGGTCAAAGGTCATGACTTGGGTGCAGCCTGCCGCCCGTGCCGTGTGGGCGATCAAGGCGTCAGCAAAGTCGGTGCCAGTGGATTGGACGGCGCGCAGAGCCTTCCAAACAGTTTCGGCTTGGTCGACGACCAGTTGTTTGCTGCGCAGCAGGTTTTCAAGCGCTTGGTTGACCTGGGCCGGGGATAGGTCATAGGCCGAAGTGAGTACCCAGACCAATTCCTCCATAGCGACGAGGGGAACAAAGCCTGGGTCTTGGGCGGTGTGGTTTTCGATCAGGGTGGTGGCGAGCGCAGATTGAGCTTTGTCATCCTGCTTGA
>JANPNB010000108.1:0-1994 GCA_031427275.1 Alphaproteobacteria bacterium
CACCGGCCAGCTTGCCGATTTCGGTGGGCATGGTGGCGGAGAAGAACAGGTTCTGGCGATCTTTGGGCAGGTGTTTAACGATCTTACGGATCGGCAGGATGAAGCCCATGTCGAGCATCATGTCGGCCTCGTCGAGGACGAGGATCTCCACATTGCCGAGCGAGAAGGACTTCTGGTCCAGATGGTCGAGCAGACGGCCAGGTGTGGCCACCAGCACGTCGACGCCGGGCGCCATGGCGCGCATCTGGCCAGCATATTTCACGCCGCCGAATACGATGGCGACTGAGACGCCCATGTGCTTGCCATAGGTCTTGAAGCTCTCGGCGATCTGGGTGGCCAGTTCTCGGGTCGGCGACAGCACCAGCACCCGGCAGCCGCGACGCGGGGCGGGTTTGCGGTCATTGGCCAGCCGCTGAAGGATGGGCAGGGCAAAGGCGGCGGTCTTGCCGGTGCCGGTCTGGGCGATGCCCAGCACGTCCTTGCCGGACAGAACGCCAGGGATGGCCTGGGCTTGAATGGGGGTAGGGGTGGTATAGCCTTCGTCGGCAAGCGCTTTGAGCAGCGTCTTGTCGAGGCCAAGGTCGGTAAATTGAGTCAAAACTTAGGTCTTTCACAATTGCGCCAAAACCGGCCCGTCGCAGAGAGCGAGGGTCGCGGGGACGCGGGTTTTTGTGGAAAGCCCCCGCGTGGCGGGGCGATCTATGCGATCTCTTCAGGGCGCTCGACAGGCTGGAACTGCTTTAAGATCCATCACGCGACTGGAACGCCGATAGCGCGGCAAATGCTGCAGCGCAGCGGGGAGATGGGCGTGTTGGTCGCCAAAGTCAAGGTAAAGCGCTGGCTTGCATTTTGGGTCAGGGATCGCGATGCAGGATAAATGACCCAGACCTTGCTGCTTGTGGCTGCCGCTGCGCTGATCGACATCGACGGTCGGGTGCTGATCGCTCAGCGACCGGAAGGCAAGTCATTGGCCGGGCTGTGGGAGTTTCCGGGCGGCAAGGTTGAAGCGGGCGAAACGCCGGAAGCCTGTCTGATCCGTGAGTTGGATGAGGAATTGGGCATCCAGATTACCCAGGCTTGCCTGGCCCCGTTTGTCTTTGCCAGCCACAGTTATGAGTCTTTTCACCTGCTGATGCCACTCTACCTCTGTCGTCGATGGGACGGTGTGGTGACCGCCAAGGAACACGCAGGCCTAGCATGGGTAAAACCTTCCAAGCTCAGCGACTATCCGATGCCGCCGGCCGACGCGCCGTTGGTGGCTTGGCTGCGCGATTTGATCTGAGGCGGTTCCTGAGCGATCAGACCGGGGCGACCGCGGTTGAATACGGCATTATGGTCGGCGTGCTTAGCCTGGCTTTGGTGGCGGTGTTCGGTACGGCTCAGGCGCTCCTGCTGCAGGTTATCACCGACGCGGCCAGTAAGGTCGAAGCCGCGATAAATTAGCGAAATGCAGAGCATGGACGATTGGCTCGCCCAGCTGATTGCGCAGGCTCAGTTACCGCCCGACTATGGCGCTAAGGCGAAACAGATTTGCGAACCCCTGGTGTCGCGAATTCAGGATGCGGGGCGCAGGCCGGGGTTTCTGGTCGGCCTCTGCGGTGCGCAAGGCAGCGGCAAGTCGACCCTGTCGCTGGTGCTGGCCGAAATGTTGCGCCGTGAGGGCCTGCGCGTCGCGGTGCTGTCGCTCGATGATCTCTACCTGACTAGAACCCAGAGGCAGGTTTTAGCGACCGATGTTCATCCCCTCCTGGCAACGCGAGGTGTGCCAGGAACTCACGATCTGGCGCTCGGGTCGCAGGTCATTGCGGCCTTAGCCAGACCCGCCTCAGTCGCACTGCCAAGGTTCGACAAGGCCGCCGATGACCGATTTGCGCGATCGGCATGGCCTGTTGTTCAGGGGCCGGTCGATGTGATCTTGCTGGAAGGCTGGTGCGTCGGTGCGCGGGCTCAAGCGGCGCAGGACCTGATCCCGCCCATCAATGAGCTAGAACGCC
>JANPNB010000109.1:0-13501 GCA_031427275.1 Alphaproteobacteria bacterium
GGGGTCGATCCCCAGATCGGTGGCGTGGGTCATGATCATATCGGCGACCATGGGCACGACTTCACGGAAGACCTTGCGGCCCTCCTGCACGAACAGCTTGTCGGACGCACCGATCCCCTCAGGCGCGGTGCGGTTCAAGAAGCCGAAATTGTTGCGGATATTGTTGGAGAACTGAGTCTTGAGCCGAGTGCCCAGTATGTCCCAGCCGCCAGCGCCATCTTGTTCGCGTTCAACTATGGTGGCGGTGGCGACATCGCCGAAGATGAAGTGGCTGTCTCGGTCACGGAAGTTCAGGTGGCCTGAAGTTATCTCTGGATTGACCACCAGCACTGCGCGCGCCGAGCCCGTAGCGATATAGTCAACGGCGGTCTTGATGCCGAAAGTTGCCGAAGAGCAGGCGACATTCATGTCGAAGCCGAAGCCCTCGATGCCCAGCTCTTGCTGGATTTCAATGGCCATGGCGGGGTAGCCCCGCTGCATGTTGGAAGCGGCGCAAATGACCGCGTCGATCTGATCTGCACCCTTGCCCCAGCGAACCAGCGCATCGCGGGCTGCGGCGACCCCGATCTCGGCCATGATCGAGGGCTCATCATTGGACCGTTCGGGAATCGAGGGGCGCATAATCAGAGGGTCAATGACCCCAGACTTGTTCACCACATAGCGCGACTTGATGCCCGAGGCCTTTTCAATGAACTCGACCGACGAGGGCGTGAGGGCGACGACCGCCCCTGCCTCGATCGCTGTGGCGTTGTCGGCATTAAACGTCGCTACATAGGTATTGAAAGTCTCGACCAACTCGGCGTTCGAAACGCTCAGAGGCGGCGTATAGAGGCCGGTGGCCGCGATGATGGCTTTGTGCAATTGACCATTTCCCTGCTGTTCACCCAAACTAGAGAAGGGTGTTCGTGCCCGCTAGATAGCACGAAGTCAGGCTTTGCCGAGCCTTGGGATCAGGCGGCGGTCGGTGTTCGCTGCGGTCCCGCATAACCCGGCTCGCGAACAAACGGTCTCTTGTCCATGATGATCCGGCGAATGCGAATGGCCATGGCCTTGCCGGTGACCGGCATTGCCAAGAGTTGGTTTACGCCGGCTTGCAGGCAAGCTTTCACGGAGCGCTCCTCAGTGTCGCTGCTGACCATTATGATGGGAACGGCTGTAAAGGGGTTCTCGACGTCGTTTCGGAGCCAATTTGCGAAGTCCAGTCCGTCGCTAGCCGGGAAATTGAGATTGCAGATGATTAGGTCGGGTCTAACGCCGGGCAGCATCACCCGAGCCTCAACGGCGTCTGTCGCGAGTTTGATATTGGGGAACCCCAAGGCTCGAATTATCGAAAGCAAAATGGTTTGAATTCCGACGTTGCTATCAATGACAAGGACGTGGACGTTTTTGAAAGTCTGGCTCATCTCAATCGCCTCTAGAATATGCCCCTAGTAAGTGCACGTGTAGGGTTAACTAGTTGCTATAACCATTACGGCGCGCGCTCATGTCGCATCGGGGGATCGGCTTCCCGATTTGAGAGCCCTGGGCCTGAAGAGGATGGCAACTTGAGTGGTGTGCTGGACTTCTCAGTCGCAAGCCTCTCAGTCCAGACTGTCCAGCGAATATGAAATTCCAGTCCTGTAGCTCTCCCGTTAGCTCCGCTTGAACCCTGCACTTGGCATCATCGAGGGCTTCTATGGTGAGTCTTGGAGCTGGCAGGCTCGGATGGAGCAAGTCAGCTTTCTGAAGCCCTACGGCTATGATTTCTACATGTACGCGCCCAAGGCCGACGCCTTCTCCAGGCGACGCTGCACCGCGTCTTCGAGAGCGTTATGGCACCTATGATCACCCGGGAGCGCGCGAGATTGTCGATTGGCTCGACGGGCGTTGGCGGATGACGCCGGAGATGATGACCGAGGCTTAGACCCCTTCATTCAGGAGCTGGTCAATCCTTGCTAAGTGACCCTCCGTCTCCGCCTTTGACAGGAACGATCCCGTGAAACTATTCCGCGCCAGGGTTGCTAGGTCGTTGGGATCAAGACTTAGGGCGGAGGCGGCGGCGCTCCAGTTCGCGCCGAGATAGCCACCAAAATAGGCCGGATCATCGGAGTTGATCGTCACCTTCAATCCGAGATCCAGCATGCGCTTCAATGGATGTGATTTCAGGTCGTCAACGACACACAGTTTCAGGTTTGACAGAGGGCAGACCGTTAAGGTCACTTGGTCGGCGACCAAGCGCGCGATCAGCGTTGGGTCCTCAAGCGCGCGATTGCCATGGTCGATCCGGTCAACCGCCAAGTCGTCGAGGGCTTGCCAGACATAGGCGGGTGGACCTTCCTCACCTGCATGAGCCATCAGTTTTAGGCCCTGTTGGCGCGCCGCCTTAAAGACCCGCTGAAACTTGGCGGGCGGATGGCCAAGCTCAGAGGAGTCCAACCCGACGCCGGTCAAGCGGTCGAGGTAGGGTTCGGCTTGCTTCAGAGTTGCGAATGCTGCGTCTTCGTCCAGGTGCCTCAAGAAGCAGAGGATCAGTTTCGAGGTGACGCCCATCTCTGACTTCGCCCGCGACATACCCGCCAGCAACCCCTCGACGACGACGCCAAATGGAAGTCCACGATCAGTATGGGTCTGTGGATCAAAGAAGATTTCAGCGTGGACCATTCCATCGGCCGCGGACCGTCGGAAGTAAGCCAGTGCCAGGTCGTGAAAGTCTTCCTCGGTCTGAAGGACCTCCGCGCCCTGATAGTAGATTTCCAGGAAGTCCTGGAGGTTGGAAAAGGCATAGGCCGCGCGCAACGCCTCGACATTGGCGAAGGGCAGGGTGATGCGATTTCGCTTGGCCAGAGCGAACATCAATTCGGGTTCGAGGCTGCCCTCGATATGCAGGTGCAACTCGGCCTTCGGCAGTCCGAGTATGAACCGTTCGAGGTCGGTCGGCAGATCAGCCACCCAAGCGCCAGGCCACAGCCTTTGCGAATTCCGTATAAAATTCGGGTTCGTAAGCGCGCTCTGGGTCTTTGCGGACCCACTCGTCCAGGGTGTGGGCGTCATCGCCAACAAGAATTCGCCAGCGCTCCGACCTTACACCATCGAGAATGACAGTTGCCGCAGCCGCAGCGGTCATCGGCGCATCCTCCAGGAAGCTGCGAGCGCGTTCTGCCGCCATCGCGGAGATCATGGCGTCAGTGACCTGGGACATGTCCATGCCGGCGGAAGTAGCTCGTTCCCGGGTTTGCGCGATCTCTTCGGCCGACAGATCGTCTGACTCAGTGCCCATCTGAACTTTGCGCGAATTGGCCGCGATTGAGGTGCCGATGTGGCCGGGCATGACTACCGAGCATTTGATGTGAGGGGCAGTGAGGCGTAGGTCGGTGACCAGGGCCTCGGTAAAGCCCTTCACTGCGAATTTCGCGGCGGCGTAGCTTGTGTGAGAAACATTGGGTCCGATAGTGGCCCAGAAGCCGTTGACGCTGGAGGTGTTGATGATGTGCCCTTCGTCGGCGGCCATCAGCATCGGTAAGAAGGTGCGAACCCCGAGATAGACGCCGCCCCAGCAGACATTGAACGTCTTTTCCCAAGAGGCCCGGCTGTCGGTGACCATACTGCCTCCGCCGGCGATCCCAGCATTGTTGAAGAGCAGATGGATGTGGTCGATCTGCTGCTGTTCCTTGAGCTCTTCGCGGAAGGTGATCAGCGCGGCTTCAAGGGAAACATCGGCGATGTGGGTCGTGACCTTGGTGCCTTGCGGGCGACCATCGGTTTCAATCAAACGAACAGTCTCTGCCATAGCTTTGGCCGAGACGTCGCACATCGCCACGCTACAACCCTCGGCGACCAGTTGGCGGGCGAGCTCGCGCCCCATGCCTGTGCCGCCGCCTGTGATGACTGCAGTCTTCCCGGCAAATTCTTTCATGGCGTTAGCTCCCTTAGAATTGAAGTGATCATCTAGACCGATTTCCCCTAGGGCGCCCAATGTCTGGGTTCACCATTGCGCTTGCGCCGCAGCGTTGCCTCAGAGACTGTGTTCGCAATCGGAGATCAGGCCTTGACGCTGGATGCAACAACAACACCGGACACACGATTTGGAGCCTATCTCTTTGCCCACGGGGCGTGGTTTTTGGCATTTGGGGTCCAGGGTGTTCTGTTCACCTATCTGGTGCGGATCGTGTTGCAGGAGAATGCCGTCCGATTTGGTTTGGCCCAGATGGCGTTGCAACTTCCGACAACGCTGTTGATCCTATTCGGCGGCGCTCTGGCTGACCGGATCAACACCCGACCTTTGGTCACTGCAGCGTGTGTGGCCATGGTTCTGGGTTTCTCAGTTTTGGGTATACTGGTGACGACTGGGCGACTGTCTTACGGCATCCTAATTGGCTTTGCCCTTAGCGTCGGCACGATCGGTGCATTTGCACAGCCTGCCAGAGATTCCCTGCTCAGCCTCATGGCCCCCGACAAAGGATATGGGTCCATCCAACACGCCGTTTCCTTGGCTTCGTTGGCCCAGTTCGGTGGGCAAATCCTTGGGATGATGTTGGCGACTGCAGCGCCCTTGCTGGGCGTCGGACCGCTGCTTTACGGGCAAGCGGCGTTAATGGCGGTTGCCGCGGTGAGTACCCTGCAGATGCGCCCTCGACCTCGTGAACCCAAGGCCAGAAGCGAGCATGGCAATGTGGTTACGCGGCTTCTTGCCGATATTGGTGGAGGTTTCGCAGCGGTTGCACGTTCACCCATCATGGCCACTGTAACCGTATGTGCCATGGCCATGGGGGTCTGCTTCATGGGTAGCTTCTTCGTCCTGCTGCCGCTGATGGTGCAAGACTACTTTCCGATCTCCACGCATGGCGACAACACGAAAATTGCCACGGCACTTGGTCTCTTTAGTCTCTGTTTTTGGGTCGGCTCGATGATTTCGGCTCTGATCTTGGCCAGGGTCGGGGGTCGTTTGCGCCGGAAAGGTCGCGCCTATTTGATGGCGCTTGCTACGGGCGGCGTGGTGTTGCTGCTTTGCAGCCTGCGAGTTCCTTTCTGGCTGTTTTGCGGATTGAACTTTATCTGGGGGCTTGGCGGCGGCGTGGCCATGACTCTCGGCCGGGGACTGATTCAAGAACACGCCCCGCCGGAGGCGCGCGCACGGGTTCTGTCAGTATTTACACTGGGCCTCATGGGCGGCGGTCCATTGGGTGCCGCTGCAGATGGCGTGCTCGCCCAGGCGCTTGGGCCTCACGTTGCGATCTTGATACCCGGGACTCTAATGTTGTTGCTGGTTGGCTCGGTCGCGGCGTTTACGCAGCTGGGTAGGACATCAGAGGCGCTTGCGCCGACATGAGAGTTGGCTTCTGGCTTCAGTTCGCTGGATGGGGCTATATGTTTGCTCCACCCGGCGACGGCAGTCGAATGACCAGTGGCAGCTTTCGGGCCCATTGGGAGGCCAGACAAAGACGTCAGGAGACGAGCACATGAAGGTCCAAAGCATTCTCTTTCTCTCAATGCTCCTGGCTCACGGTTCGGCGTGGGCTCAGCCTGCGACTCTGCCGCTCGATTTGGCGGACCGTCCCAGTGCCGCAGCCCTGACCATAGCGCAGGCCAACGCATTTCGGGCCGCAGGTGTGGCGCGAACGTCCTTCGACCATCGTTTTGAACGCAAAGACACAGTGGCCTCGTTTGGCTTTCTCTGCGGCCTGCATCCCAATCTCGACACCAGCGGTGGTGCCAATGCCTACGACAACGACCCGCATGGCAGGTTCTTAGGCGCCAAGTTCAGCCGGGCCTTTTGACCACGGCGCAGCGCGGGAGCCGGGGCCGATCGACACGGGCGCAACCCTATCGCCAGTCTCTGGTCAGGGTGAAGTACACGTGGCAGTCTGCCTGCTTCTGTCCTTGGTATCGGTCAAGTTGGCTAGGAGTTGAACGCGATGTCGCAGCCGCTCGTCCTGCAAGGCGCGCCAGGATCGCCCTATACCCGCAAGATGCTGGCGGTGATGCGCTATCGCCATATTGCCTATCGGTTGTTGCTGCCGGCGGCCAAGGAGCTGGCTGGGCTGCCGGTTCCAAAGGTTCCGCTACTGCCGACATTCTATCTGCCCGACGAGGAGGGGGTGGTGCAGCCGGTGACGGACTCGACGCCTTTGATCCGACGGTTTGAAGCCGAGTTCCCCGGGCGCAGCGTCATCCCGGACGATCCAGCCCTGGCCTTCATCAATGATCTGATCGAAGACTTTGCCGATGAGTGGCTGACCAAGGCGATGTTCCACTATCGCTGGTCTTACGCTGCCGATATCGCCAAGGCAGGCAAGATGTTGCCAGCTTGGCGGGGCTTTAGCATTTCCGATGAGGTGTTGGCGCAGCGCAGTCAGATGGTCTCGGAGAGACAGATCGGGCGACTGAGCTATGTGGGGTCCAACTCGGTGACCGGGCCGATCATTGAGGCCAGCTACCGGCGGTTCTTGGAGGCGTTTGAGGACCACCTGCGGTACCATCCCTACATCCTAGGCAATCGCCCAGCCGCTTGCGATTTCGCGGTGTTTGGGCAGCTGACTCAGTTGGCTGAGTTTGATCCAACCCCAACGGCGTTGACCTTAGAAGTCGCGCCGCGGGTCACGGCTTGGGTCGGGATTATGGAGGATCAGTCGGGGGTTGAGCCCCTAGACAGCGATTGGATTTCCCTGCGCGATCCCCCGGGGACCTTGGCGGGCTTGCTCGCTGAAATTGGCCGAGTCTATCCCCCTGTCATGCTGGCCAATGCACAGGCTGTGGTGAGCGGCGCGGCCTTGGTCGAGGCGACGGTCGAGGGTCAAGCCTGGAGCCAGAACCCGTTCCCTTATCAAGCCAAATGTCTGCGCTGGCTGCGGGAAGGGCGAGCGGCCCTTAGCCCAGAGGCGAGAGCCAATGTCGATACCGTCTTGGCCTCAAGTGGCTGCATGGCGCTGTTTGCATGAGCATGGATGGTCGCGGCTGCAAGCAGAGCCTAGCCTCCTTCCCTCCCCATGAATGGGGCGGGAAGGAAGGCTCATCGCTTAGTCGGCCAAGCGGATGATCATCTTGCCGTTGTTCATACCGGCGAAGAGGCCGATCAAGCCTTCGGGGCCACGGTCGAAGCCGTCGAGCACCGTCTCCTGATACTTGATCTTGCCGGATTTTAGCCATCCGGTCATATCGGAGACATAGGCCGCGTTGAGATGTGGGAAATCGCTGGCGACGAAGCCTTCCATCCGCACGCGGCTATAGATCATGGTCGAGAGGTTGCGCACCGGCTCGCCGCCGCCGTTATAGGTGGAGATCATGCCGCAGACAGCGATGCGTCCACGCAGGTTCATGCGGGGCAGGACGGCGTCGAGGTGAGAACCGCCGACGTTTTCGAAATAGACGTCGATGCCCTTGGGCATGGCTTCGCGGAGGGACTTGGTCAGAGGCTCAGTCTTGTAATTGATCGCGGCGTCCAGCCCGACCTCATCGAGCAGCCAACGCTTTTTGTCATCTGAGCCCGTGGAGCCAGCGACGTAGCAGCCTTTGATCTTGGCGATTTGGGCCACGACGGAGCCGACAGCTCCGGCGGCAGTGGAGACGAACACTTGCTCGCCGTCCTTGAGGGCACCAGTCTCCAGTAGGCCGCCATAGGCGGTGATGCCGGTGCCGCCGAGCGCGTGCATATAGACGGTGAGCGGCAGGTCTGGATCGACATTGATGATTGAGACGCCCTGACCCTTGCTCACGAAGTGTTCCTGCTGGCCCATGCCGTGGCGGACAATGTCGCCGACCTTGAACTTGGGATTGTCGGATTGTGTCACCCGACCGATGCCGCCGCCAAGCAGGGGTGCATTCAGCGGCTGGTTGGCATCAAGCTGAGGCCGCATATACGGGTCGACCGACATTAGCAGGTTTTGAACCGCAATCTCACCGGCTCCGGCATCGGCCAAGTCAGTGCTGACAATGGCGAAGTCGTCGAGCACGGGCACGCCATTGGGGCGACGGACGAGGTGAATTTGGCGATTGGCGGTCATGGTCGAGGGCTTTCAATGGGTGGTCGAAACAATCGGCGCACCATGCATGGGCGAGCGTTAGGGTGCAAAGCTTGATCGACCCTGGATGCCCCAATGGCCGTTCACGCGGGTGACGATGTAGATGGAGTCAAAGCCGCCGATGACCGAACCGTCTTTGCGATAGCGGACAAAGCGGGTGTCGATATGGACCTTGTCGGGACCAGCGTGGATCACATTGCGCCGTTCCCAGGCCGAGTGATCCCAGTCGGCCAGCGCACCGCTGGAGAACATCGAGGGCTTGTTGTCGCCAGGTTGCATGATGGTGACCTTGCCCGAGGCGAACCGCACATGGGGGAAGTTGAAGGTGGCCTCGTAGGCTATGGCGTCGCGGGCGTTGAAAGCGGTCATGAAAGCATCGAGCCGGTCCTGGGCCGCCGCGACCTCTGCGGCGTAGGGAGCAAACCGCGCCTCAATGGGTGGGGCGGGAACCGATTGGGCTAGAGCGGGCGGGCTGCCCAAGAGCGCCATGGCGATCAAAAGATATCGAAGCATGTCCTAGCGCCCCACAAACACGTGTTCGCGCTTTTCCAGGAAACTGCGCACGCCCTCGCGGTGATCTTCGGTGGCGAAGAGGCGGTAGATGACCTCGATGGCCCAACCGCCGATTTCGCGGGGGTCACCATAGGCGGTCTTTTTCAGGCCTTGTTTCATGTAGCGCAGGGCAAGCGGCGAGTTGGCCGCGATGCGACCTGCCAGGGCGCGGGCACGCGGCATCAGGTCGGCATGGGGCAGGACCTCGGTGACAAGACCGATCCGCAGAGCCTCGGCCGCATCAATGGGGTCACCGGTGAACAGCAGCTCGCTGGCCTTGGCTGGACCGACAATGGCGGGCAGACGCCAGAGGCCCCCTAGATCAGCGATCAGGCCGCGCTTGATGAACAGTTCCGCAAACTTGGCGTTTTCGCTGGCGATGCGGATGTCGGCGAAGAGGCTGAGCTCCATGCCCCAGCCGACGGCTGAGCCATTGACGGCGGCGATCACTGGCTTTTCGCAGTCGAGCACGGCCATGGCGGCTGGCGTGGGCTCGAACTTGACGCGTGGGGCGCGGGGCGCAGCCGCGACTTCGCCGGTCATCATCTCCTTGACGTCTTCGCCCGAGCAGAAGGAGGGATCAGACCCGGTGACGATGACGCAGCGCACTTCTGGGTCGGCGCTGGCAGCCTTGAAGGCCCACTCGATCTCGGCATAGGCGAGGGGATTGAGTGCATTGCGTCGCTCGGGGCGGTTCAGTGTGATGGTGGCGATGTGGTCGGCGACGTCATAGAGGGTGCAGGTGAAGTCTTGTGGCAACATGGCGGGCTCCTCGGCTCGCGGAGAGGCTGGACCCAAACGGCTTGGCACACCAGCCCTTGGCGTTCTCAGAAGTCTTGGTGCAAGGTGGGGTCAAAGCCAAAATGTCGGGAAGCAACCATGACCGCACCAATCCGAATTGACCCTGCGACCGGCTTCAAGCTGTTCAATACCCGCGCGGCCAAGGCCAATGACCGGATATCCGGCAAGGGCTATTCGGTGGTCACCGACGAGGCGTTACGCACCCTGCCGGACTTTCCGCCCGGTGCGAATTTCAATGCGGTGGAGCAGGCCAAGTACCGCCAGAACAAGGAGGCCCGCCGCGGAGCCGCCGACTACATGGCTATGGAAGGCGAGTTCGCGCGCTATCTGAAGGACGTCTATTCCGCCGATCCCGTTGAGCGGGAGGCGCTGAGCGACGAATGTGAGATCCTGGTGGTGGGGGCTGGGTTCGCCGGTCTGTTGCTTTGGCACAAGCTGAAGGCCGCCGGGTTTACCGATGTGCGGTTCTGCGAGAAGGGCGGCGATGTCGGCGGAACTTGGTATTGGAACCGCTATCCGGGCATCGCCTGTGATGTTGAATCCTATAGCTATTTTCCGCTGTTGGAGGAGACCGGCTACATCCCGACCATGAAGTTCGCCTCGGGCTTTGAGATCCTCGAATACTGCCAGCTGATGGCCACCAAGTTCGGGTTTTACGACCACTGCCTGTTCCACACGACCGTTGAGGGCACGAGCTGGGACGAGGCGACCGCGCGCTGGACGGTGACCACCGACCGGGGCGACAAGATGCGGGCGCGGTTCGTCGTGCTGGCCAACGGCATCCTGACCACGCCAAAACTGGCGCGAATTTCAGGCATGGAAACCTTCGAGGGCCAGAGTTTCCACACCTCGCGCTGGGATTACAATATCGACTTGGCGGGCAAGCGGGTGGGCATAATCGGCACGGGGGCGACGTCGGTGCAGGCGGTTCCGGAATTGGCCAAGATCGTCAAGGACCTCTACGTCTTTCAGCGGACGCCGTCGTCGATCGACGTGCGCGATCAGCGGGCGACCACCGATGAGGAACGCGCCACCTGGCCCAATGAGCCGGGCTGGGCGAGGGCTAGGCGGGCGCGGTTTGCGATGATCTCGGCCGGGCGCACAGCGCTGCAGGGCAATGACGATTTCCTGTCCGGCAAGGTCGCCGACTTTAAGGTGCGCAAAGAGCACGCTGAGCGGCTGAGCCCTGAGATGATGCTGGAGAAGCAGCTGAACACCAACTTCCGGATTATGGAGCAGATCCGTGGTCGGGTGGACGCCATCGTCAAGGACCCCAAGACCGCTGAGGCGCTGAAGCCCTATTACCCGTTCGGTTGCAAACGCCCGACCTTCCACGACGAATACCTGCCGGCGTTCAATCTGCCGCATGTGCATCTGGTGGATACCGCGCCGGGCGGGGTGGCGCAGATCAATGCGCGTGGCGTGGTGCATGATGGGGTGGAATACCCCCTCGACGTGTTGATCTATGCCACCGGTTTCCAATGGATGGCGACCTCGACCTTCAACATGATCACCGGGCGCGGGGGGCGAACCCTGAAGCAGAAGTGGGCGGAGGAGGGGACCAAGACGTTCCTGGGCCTGCACAGCCACGGGTTCCCGACCATGTTCATCATCACCGGGCCGCAAGGCGGCGGCAGCAGCTTTAATTTCACCGACGGGATCGAGGCGCACGGCGACTATGTGGTCTGGCTGCTGCAGGAGATGCGAACGCGCGGCACCAAAACCGTCGATATTCGCCCCGAGCCCGAAGCCGAATATGCCGCACATTGCCGGGAGGCCGACATGGCGACGGCCCCGCTGAGGGACTGCATCTCCTATTACAACGGCGACGGCAAGGCTGAGCCGGGCAGCTTGGCCTACTACGGCGGCCGGGGCTGGGCGCGGTTTAAGGCCGACGCTCAGGCGAGCATGGAGCCGTATGCGTTTGGGTGAGAGGGCTTAGATCGCGATCACTGTCTCGATGGCGTCGTAGTCGGCGCGCAGGCCGCCTTCGCCTGAGGTGACCAGTCCAGCGGCGCTCAGGGCCTGGACGTCAGCGTGGACGTTGCTGTAGTCACGGCCCAAGGCCTTGGCCAAGGCGCGCACGCTGGCCACGTCGTTGCGGCGGACATAGCCCAAGAGTTCCATACGTTTGCCGGTGAGAACGCGGGACAAGGCTTCCCAGCTCTCGAAGGCCATATGACGCTCTTGGAACGTCTCTCCCCGCTCAGCACGCTTCCAGGCGGCGATGAACCGTTGCGACGCATCAGCTTCGATACTGCCGCCGACGCTGAGACTGACTTTGCTCATGTTTCACCTCTTAAAGTCTGAACATCGGCCCAGAAGTCGGCCACTAGTTGTTCGACTGTTTTGAAACCGTATCCTGTTTCAGTGCCGCGAAAATGACGATGGTCACCCTTGCCGCGTTCATTGTCGTAGCCCACTTCCCGGAGGCCCGGTCGACCGAAGAACAGCGAGTATTTGAGATCATGCTTCGAAGGCGGAACCGGTGTCGGAACCCGCCAGAGCACCATCTCGACAATGCCGCCATCGTCAAAGTCGATGCGCTGATGGAACAGCAGTTCCGCTTTCATGGATGTGCATATATGTGGATTGAGGCCATATGGCAAGATAGAACATCATATCCTGGTCAATGATCGTTTCTGCCAGAGCTTCAAAAAGGACGCTGACGCTACGCCTGGGCGCTGATATCTTCTCAGCGAAGGAGAAGCCCATGCGGAGAAGGTTTTTTATGTCCGTGGCGCTGTTGGCTTTTGTCGGCCAAGCTTACAGCACCAACGCGTTGGCGGCGGATCCATTCTTTTGTAGCCCGTCGCGTAAGGAAATCTGCAATTACGACAAGCCGTGCGAGGTCGTTCCGGTGGACGACTTTCTGGTGATCATAGACGATGAGACCAACGTTTACATGCGGTGCGACAAGCCCGACCGCGCGACATGCGTTACCTACACGATGGTCAAGTCGGGAGACTACAAGAGATACATGACGTATGAGATCGCGGGCCATGGCGGGTTTAGCAAGCTGGGACCGGATGGCGATTGGGCAGAGGCGGTCAGCCTAGCTGGTATGATTGTCGTCAGCCACGGCATGTGTTCCCGAGCAAGCGCCCTCAAACAGTGAACGACTAGTTTGGTAGGCGGCCCACACCACAGCAGTGTTTGTGGACGACGAGAGCAACAAAACGCCGAGCAACATCTTGAGCGTTCCACTCAGACTATCAACACCTGGGATTTGAGGTTGAGAGCGCATTAGGTTCGTATAGACTTGACTCGCCTTGCAGTGATTGAACGGCGCACTCTCACTCCCGCAATAACGGCAGTGCCAACCCAGACACCGCCCGCGCACCCAAAATCTCTCGCCTAAACCGGAACAGCTCCGCTGGCCTGCCGCCGGTTTCCTGATCCAGGCGGCCTAGGCCTTCAACCAACTCGGCCCGTTCCAGAGCCCTGCGGAAGTTCTGTTTGTGCAGGGGCACGCCTGCGACGGCTTCAACGGCGCGTTGCAAGGCCGAGAGGGTGAATTCATCGGGCATGACCTCGAAGATTACCGGGCGGTATTTGAGTTTGCCGCGGAGGCGTGAGAGGCCGGTGGCCAGGATGCGGCGGTGGTCGCTGATCATGGGTTCGCCCAGGGCCGGGCCGAGCTGGGCGACGGTGGGTTCAGGGCGCTCGCTGCGGTCGCGGGCGGTCTCCGGGGCCAGTCCGGCCTCATAGAGCAGTTCATAGCGCTCAAGCACCCGCTCTTCATTCCAGGCGGCGTCGTCGAGGGCGAACAGCAGGCGCGCGCGGGCTAGGCGTCCGGGCACCAGATCGGCCCATCGGCGCAGGGCGGGCTCGATGGCCACGAGGGCGGCAGGGCGACCGTCGCGCCAATCCTCCCAGGGGAAAAACCGTAGCCAGTCGGCCCAGACGCTATCGGGCGCATGGGTGTCGACGGCGTGCGGGGTGAGGCCAAGGTAGCCCACCGAGATGACCCGTGGCTCAGCGCCATCAGCCTGGGCACCCAGGTCGGCCAAGGGCGCGTCGCGGCCCTTGTCGCCAAAGGTGTAGAGCTGTTCGACATAGCCCAGGTCAAAGCGGGTTTGAGCGGTCACGAAGCTGCGCAGCGCCAGTTCGAAGGTGCGGTCTTCCTCGGGATCAAACGGGCCAAAGGGCAG
>JANPNB010000110.1:0-2507 GCA_031427275.1 Alphaproteobacteria bacterium
AGTCGCCGGGTGCGCAGTACACCGCGCCAACCGGCGAATCGGGAAAAGTCCTGGCGTAAAACTGCGCCGCCTCCCCGGCGTCACCGTTGTACCAAAGGCAAATGGTGTTCTTTGCTGGATTCAGCATGTCACTTCTCCATCAAGGCGAGCCGAGCTTGGGATGGGCAGATGCCAGTGCCGTAGCAGCCTAGACGGGTTGGCGAAACCGCTCGCCCAAACCCTTCTCGCGCTCTTTGTAGTAGGCAAGTTGTTCGAGGAACTCTTCCTGCGCCTCTTCACGGGAGCGAACAGGTTTCACCGGGTCAGGCGACAGAACCCACGACACATCTCACTATTCCTTTCATCTATACTGGTTTAGCCCCTAGCTGAGGGCGCATTATCGACGGAGATGCGATTTGAGAATCGAACTCAGGGGACTTTTCAAGCAATGCTTCTGGTCAGTTGTGCCTCTGATCTTGACCGGTTTCGCGACCAGTGCGGTCGCACAAGCTTCAACTGGCACCGCTTTTTCCGTCGCCCCAGGACTATTGATCACCAACCATCACGTCATCGAGGGTTGCGGCTCGATCGAGATCATTTCACCCGACGGACGGCGTAGCGGGTCTATCGTCGATGCCGATGCCCAGATCGATCTGGCTTTGCTGACCGTAGCCGGTATCAAGGGCGCGACTGCTCGTTTACGCAGTCCCCGCCAGGTCCGGCTAGGTGAGTCGGTGATGGTGTTTGGATTTCCCTTGGCAGGTTCGCTTACCAGCGGCGGCAACTTTACCTCTGGCCTCGTCAGTGGTTTGCGCGGCCTGCGGGACGCCGCCGGAAAGATTCAGATTACTGCCCCGGTTCAGCCTGGCAACAGTGGCGGCCCGGTGATGGACGCATCAGGGCTGGTGATTGGCGTGGTGCAGGCGAAACTGGACGCGCTGCGCTCGGCCATCGCCACCGGTGATATTCCACAGAACGTCAATTTTGCGATCTCGCTTGAGGTGTTGGCGGATTTTCTGGCGAAAAACAGGGTCGCGTTTCGCGATGCTACCGTGGCTTCGGCCTTGGACACGGCCCGGGTGGCCGAGTTAGCGCAGAGCTTTACCTACCGAGTCGAGTGCCGGGGCAAGTCGCAACAAGCGGCGGCCTCCCCTGAGGCCAAGCCCAAGCCCCCAGCGGCGGAGGCACCCACCCGTGCCTTCAAGGACTGCGCAGAGTGCCCGGAGATGGTGGTGATTCCGGCGGGGCGATTTGTGATGGGCGCGGCCCCAGGTGAGGAAGATCAGGAAAAACTACCACTGGAATCTCGCAATCGCAGCCAGCCGCAGCATTGGGTCAACGTCGCGAGCTTTGCTGCGGGACGGCATGAGGTGACGCGAGGCCAGTATCGGGTGTTTGCAGAGGCAACCGGCCGCCGCAGTGAGGGCTGTATTGTCTGGAGCGGGAGTAAATTTGAGGGTGACCTGTCAAAAGACTGGCGCAGCCCGGGCTACGCGCAAGACGATACGCATCCGGTGGCGTGTGTGAGTTGGCAAGACGCTAGTGAGTATGTGGCATGGCTCAGCCAAAAGACTGGCAAGGACTATCGTTTGCTGACCGAAGCCGAGTGGGAATATGCGGCGCGCGCCGGCACCACGACGAGGCGCTTTTGGGGCGACGACGGGAATATGTCCTGCGGCTACGCTAATGGCGCTGATCTGACGAGCAAGGCGCAGGTGCCTGGATTCAGTAATTTTTCGGTTGCCAATTGCAATGACCGTCACGCTTATACCGCCCCGGTGGGGAGCTATCGCGCCAATGCCTTCGGCCTGCATGACATGTTGGGCAATGTGAACGAGTGGACGCAGGATTGCTGGAATGCCAATTATCTTGGCGCACCGACCGATGGCAGCGCGTGGATGACAGGCAATTGTTCCCAGCGCGTGGTGCGGGGGGGTACCTGGTACTACACTCCTCTGACCCTGCGCGCCGCGTACCGCTTCAGTGACGCCACCGCAAACCGGAGCGGCAGCCTCGGTTTGCGCGTTGCCAGGACTGATTAAATCATGCGTCTTGGCATCTTTAACCACCTCGATTTGCAGAAGGCTCCCAATCTGGATGCGCCTCCACTACGTTGATGCAACTTGTCTTTAGCAAGATCGCGAATGAAGTGAAATGGTTTGCTCCGCAGATAAACAGAATGGGCCAAACATCGAATTTCTGGACTTTACTTAACCAATAATGCTCTCTGATTCGATCAGACGGCACGCGACCACGTGCAAGAACGTCGGCTTCTATCTGTTCTTGCGTCGAATCACCAAACATGTGTTCAGCTCTAATGTCGTTATCCTGACGGATGCCCAGCTCGTAACGCTCTGCGCGAGAAGACGGGTCTGAAAATTGATGACGAAGACCGAGCGAAGCGCAGACTTGTTGGGCAACCGACTCCGCGACGTTATGTTCTTCTAGCGCGGCCACGCTCATTTCTTCAGCAATTCCAGCTAAGTGATATTGGAGGCACAGTTCTCGAATCCTGAGGCGAAACTGTG
>JANPNB010000111.1:0-9811 GCA_031427275.1 Alphaproteobacteria bacterium
CCCCTATGATCGACAGCTGCATGCCAATCTTTGTTGGCGTTGAGGGTCCAGCCCAAAAAATCGTGGATCTCAAGATGTCCGCCAGTGTCGATGCGAATGATCAGCGGCTGTATAATTACGGCACCTGGTTCTTAGATACCCCGGTATACTCGCACCTTAGCTACGCTCTGATCTGCGTCGGTGCCGCAATTGTTCTCCTGTTGCGCCGCGAGCCTCAGGATATGGCAATCGTCGGCCTTATGTTTGCGGCGTTGGGTTTCTTGGCCAGCTTCTTCGTTATCTCGATTTCTTGCGACTATCGCTACCTGTACTTCGTCGATCTCGCGGCCCTGGTAGGATTGGTCTACTTGGCGATCGATCCTCCGCTTGCGGCGCTGGGATTAGGTCGGCCAAAATGAACCTGCCAAAAACCGCACTTTTGATCGTGTTCTTAGCGACAATTGCTGGGTGTGATAATCCTCGTCCGCGGCTGCTTCGCCAGGCACCGGACCCAAGTCCTGTGTCTATCGCTCAGGCAACGCCATTGCGGCCAAGCCTCACGGTGGTTACGGAGCCCGCTACAGGCGTGATTCAGTGGGATGCAACAAAGTCTTTATTCTTAGCCCATGGCCAGCCTTTGCGGGCGGAGAAGCTTTGGACTTTCGATGGGACTACCGATGGGTTTGTTGCCACCAATGGTGTTGCTACTCCGTCTGCGGACTCTGGCCTTGAGGTTGCCGAGACCGAACGAGATGTTGTGGTCCGATCACCCAAAGGACTCCAGATTAACGGTCGCACACGATCCTTGGTGATCTTGCGCATCACTCGGACTCAGGCGGGAGCGGCTTGGGACGGGGCGATATATTACTCCACCGCGGGTCACGGAGAGGATCAAAGGTTCTTCGCCAAACCGATTTCGGGCGGGAACCCCAGGTTGAATGAAACGGTGTTGATCGTCTACGATATGCATCGGCTCAGCGCCGGTGCAGACGATTGGAAGGACTCAGTGATCGATCAGCTGCGTATTGATCTCGATGATATCGCCGGAGGTGCCTTTACGATCCATCAGGTCGCAGTGGCTAATGACCCAGGAAATTTATTCGACACCGACAATCCAGCCCTTCAGATTAAGCCTGTGGAGCCTCGATCAGCCGATCCAGTGCCGCCTCAAACTCAACCAGTTCGGCAGTAACGGCGGCCACTTCAATCTCTTTAGCAATCCGACGAGCCGTCTCAATCGTTAAAGCGGCTTGCGTCGTCGCCAGTTCCAATCGTGCGAGATTGAGGGCGCTGGTGACGGGCGATACAAACGCGCCCATCTCCGATCTCATCTTGATCAATAGATCGCGTGCGCGTTCCAAAGGGCGTCGGTCTGGCAGATCGCCTGACGCACTCGCCCTAAACCAAGCATAGACATCAGCGGCGACCTCGCCGACTTCTCCCAAGGCCTTCAGGTCGCCCTGAGAGACGTTGTGGCGCAGCTCGGGGGTCAGAAAGTCGTCAATCTGCTGGGCGATGGTCACACTCATCTTGGGCATCGGTGCGCCCAAGGCGGCTTCCATTCGCGCAAGCTCTCGCCGCCAGTCTAACAAAAGGGCCTCATAGTCCACGAACGCTCGGGGAAGATCTTGGCTGCCAGCTTCGGCGGCGACCATATAGGCGACCCAGAGCAGAACCGACTTCACAATGGGAAATTGGTCGCGCTTGGCCAGTGAGCCCGCGACGGCAAGCGGATGGCGGATGGGTATCACGCAGCGGGATTCTAAACCTTCGGACGCTAAGACGGAACGCCAGAGCGGGAGCAGGACCGAAATACGAGGGTCCTTAAGTAAGGGGTAGCGGGTTCGCCGAAATTCTTGGCGAAAAAGCCGCCTTGCTTGGTCGTGCCAGTCGTCGGGGTTGGAAACCTCGACATAGGGATGGGTAAACGCATCATCCCAGGCCCCGCCGGCTGCCCTCAAACGTTCGTCATTGAAAACTGCGATCCGCCACGGTTCAAAATAGCCTTTGGAGTTAAAATCATCCCCTGGCATCACATTGTCGGGCAAGGAGGCACCTGTCAGGGCGAGCACCTGCGTCATGGCTGAGGTGCCGGACCGGTGCATTCCAAGGACAAGATATGCGACGCGCTGCGGGATCGGGGTCTTTCGGGTCAGATTGGGTGTCATGGGTCGCTGCAGTTGATCGCCATCTGCTTCTGTTGCACACACCAGATGCGTCGCACAGGAATAATACCACATGGCCTCTGAGGCCTCATCGGAGCAAATTTACCGCCGAATAGCTACTGCGGTGGACAGCGCCTTCTACAGGGCGATCTACAGCGATGTGGCTCAGGCCAGAATCGACCCTGTGACACACTATGCTCACGATGGCTGGCTTGAAGGTCGCGATCCGGCTCCGTGGTTTTCGACCAACGCCTATCTTGAGGCCAATCCCGACGTTGTAGGGGTCAACCCTCTCTTTCACTATCTAACGGCGGGTTGGCGAGAGGGGCGAACGACTGCGCCTTCGAATAGGAAGATCGCCTATCTTCGTAAGATGGCGAACCAGGGCCTCCAGGCCGATTGGCAGGCCGAGCCAATTCTCGCACAAGGTTTTACCGCCCCTCTTGGTGGCGATCTCAATCAGTCAAGTTCGCAGGCCCGCATTGCAGTTGCTGCAGCCTTTGATTCCCGATTTTACCGCTCCCTCTATTCGGATGTTGACGGAGATGATGAGGCGCTCCTGGATCACTTCCTGGCCGTCGGTTGGAAAGAAGGTCGCGATCCCAGCTCTCGTTTCTCCGTCCGAGATTATCTTGAGCTCAACCCAGATATTGCCGCTGCACAAATTAATCCGTTTGTTCACTTCGTTCTGACAGGACAGGCGGAGGGTCGTCTTGGCCGGAGTAACTTGGATTTCCGCCATCAGGTCATCGCGCGATTGACTCCCATGGGTGATCGTTTGGAGGTGGCCAAAGACCGATCACGAAGCTTTTTCGCCCAAAACATCCGGGTTCTTGCTGCCGCCGTAGCCAAGGTTAGATCAAAGGCGGGGTCGGTCCATATTAGCGTCAGTCATGACGATTTCACCGCCAATGTCGGCGGCGTGCAGCTCTGCTTGCAGCGCGAGGCCGTGGCTCTAGAGGCTCGACATGTGGATCACCTGCATCTCTATCCTGTCGCTGCGTGGCCGACCCTGCGACCATCCGATTGGTCGACATCAATCGGTGTGGTTTGGAATGGTCTTGATCTGGGCGCCTTCACCGCCAACGATCTCGTTCAAGTCCTCAAGGGCCGACATTGGGGCAGGTCGAGCAGCTTCGCGATCCACAGCCTCTTGGGTCACTCGGTGGAAGAAATCCTCTCAATCCTCGGAGCCGTAGGACTGTCCAAGGGCTTCTTCTGGCTGCACGACTTTACGAGTCTCTGTGCTGGTTTCCATCTCATGCGGAATGATGTCGCAGACTGTGGCGCGCCGCCGATCGACAGCGCTGCGTGCGGCGTCTGTATTTATCAGCCACATCGAAGCGCTCACGTTGACAGTCACAATCTGCTGTTTGCCGCTTTGGATCTCACTGTCGTTGCGCCATCCAGCACCACCTATGAGACTTGGCGTGCAGCAACGACTGCGCCGTTGAACCAGCCTTATGTGATCCATCCACATGCGACCTTGACCCGACGGGCAAGCCGACCAAAGTCAGAGGCAGGAGTCCTAAAGGTCGCGTTCCTTGGCATGCCCGCAGCCCACAAGGGTTGGCCCGCATTTGCTGACTTGGCCATCCGGTTTTCCGATGATCCTCGCTATCAATTTCTGCATCTTGGGTCGGTCCAGGTAAAGAACGTCCCTGCCATATTTCATCGGGTATCGGTCACTGCTTCAGAACCCCTGGCGATGCGTGACTGCCTCTTGAATTTGAACGTTGATGTGGCGGTGATCTGGTCTTTATGTCGCGAAACCTTTTCGTTCGCGGCGCACGAGGCGGCCGCCGCAGGTGCCTTGATCTTGACTGGGCCAGATAGTGGAAACGTCGCGGCTTTTGTCGCTGAAACCGCGCTCGGTGTTGTGTTAGGGGGCGAAGCTGAGTTGATGGCGCTATTCGCCGATGGTGCGGCACCAGCAATGGCGCGCTCGATACGAAATCCGGCGACGTATGACCTCGCCTTTAGTGCCCTGACAGTTGATCTATTGGAGCGGCAATGAAGGTTCTCGTCTATTCCAGCTTCACCTATTCGTACTTGAACCGGGCGAGAGTTTTGTTCCGGAGCTTGCGCCGCTTCCATCCGACTTGGGAATTGGTGGCCCTGATCACAGATCATCCGCCGCGGGGCTTTCAGCTGGATATTGAGCGTGAGGATTTCGACCGTGTCGTCTTGGCAGAGGACCTGGGAATTGCTGATTTTCAGTCTTGGATGTTCAAACACGACGTCGTCGAGGCCTGTACCGCAGTAAAGGGTCCGTTTCTGCATCAAGCCTGCGCCAGCGGGGCCGACATTGTGATGTATCTGGATCCGGATACGGCCTTGCTGAGCAATCTCGACCCATTGGTCGAAATGCTGGAAATGAACGACATCCTGCTCACACCCCATCTGGTTGACCCCAACGACGAGCATTCGGCGATCTTGGACAATGATCTGTCAGCCTCTCGAACCGGTATTTTCAATCTGGGCTTTGTGGCCATTCGGACCCGGGGCGAGGGGGCTAGGTTCGCTAAATGGTGGAATGATAGGCTCCTAACCTACTGTTACGACGATATGCCCAACGGCCTATTTGTAGACCAACGGTGGTGCGACCACGTCCCGGCCCTCTTTGATCGGGTCAAAGTTGTTCGGGACCCCGGCTACAATGTCGCCAGTTGGAACCTTTCGACCCGAAAAATCGCCATCAGCAAGGCCGGGGACATAACCGTCAACGGCGTTCCATTGCGGTTCTGGCATTTTACCAAACTTGGCCCGACGGGCGATGCCATGACCAAGCGATATGCCCGCAATAACTTTGAAGTTTATGAAATTTGGCGTTGGTACAAAGCCGCTGTCGACACCATGACCGAAGCGGCGATTCCCGAACGCTTCTGGGCTTACGATGCGTTCTCCGACGGGACCTCGATCAAGAAGCATCACCGAGTACTCTATCGCGACCGGGCCGATTTGCAGCAAAAGTTTCCCGATCCCTTTGACGTATCGACGGAGGGCTACCGCGCATGGCTCGCGGCCGAGGGTCGGTTGAATGTCGCATAGGGACCCAAAGGCGAGCCTGGCCAGCAAGGTTCACATGCTCGCTGATCAACACGCCCTTTTGCGCGACGAGGCGCAGCGTGCCGAACTTGGCGAGGCTCTGGTTAGGAGCCAATTGGGTGAAGCTCTAAATAACGCAATATCCGCCAGGTTAAACGCCGAGACTGCGACGCGTGCGGCAGTGGCGAACCACTACCACGCTATCTCGCGCGCCTGGGAAAAGCCGGCCCGGCGCAATCGGTTACGACGATTGGTCGAGCGCATAATGGTCAGGGCAGGCGCGGTCGGGGCAACCTTGATCGGGCGCTGGGCTGGCAAGGCCGCTTTGGCACCACTGTTCGATCACCACGGTTACGTTCAAGAACATAAGGACGTTGCCGCGTCTGGCATCTCGCCCCTGGTGCATTATCTGCTCTACGGTGCTGCGGCGGGCTATCACCCTCATCCGTTATTCGACGAGGCCTTCTATCGTCGAACCAACGCGGCAGAGCTGGCCGCCACCGGTCTCACCTCTCTGGAACACTTTGTCCGGATAGGTGCTGGTCGTGGTCGTGATCCGCACTTGCTGTTCCAAGTTGATCACTACGTGGCTCAGGTGCCTGAACTCCTAGAAACTGGGGAGAACCCGCTCGCGCACTATATCCGCGTGGGAGCTGACCAAGACCTAAGTCCACACCCTCTGTTCCAGTCCACCTATTATCGCAGCCAAGTTCAGTCGGGGGAAGGTCAGGTTAACCCCCTGATCCACTATCTGACCGTTGGCTCGGCTCGGGGATTGCGTCCCCATCCCCTGTTCGACCCGCACTGGTATCGGGCGCACTATGGTCCAACCGACCCGCTTGAGGCGTTGTGCCATTTCCTTGTTTTTGCCGGCCATCAACTACAGAGCCCAGGGCCGTGGTTTGATTCAGCGCACTACGCATCGGGGCGAGGCGACCTGCGTCTGCCTCATATTGATCCCCTATCTGACTATCTTGCTGGCGGGGCCTGGACGACCGGCCAACCACGGCCAGGCTTTCACACGACAGCTTATCTCGTGGCTCATCCCGAGATCGCCGAACAGGCATTGGCACCCCTGGAGCATTGGGCACTGCGGGCTTCGTGATCAGACCCCGAGGGCGTTCAGTTGCTGCCAGATGGTACGGTAATATTCGTCAACATAGTGGAACGGGCTTAGTCCCCAACGGTGAGCGGCGTCGGCTAGGCGAAACTCCGGTGCCGCCACGATGCTGGCGTCGCGAAATTGGCGCGTGAAGCTGGCTTGGTAGCGGTCCAGCAATCGATTGTGATCTCGGCAGCTGGTCTGCAGACCGGCCATCAATTCCAACTCATCGGGAAAGCTCTGCCGCGCGCCATCCTCATCCAAATAGTCGCCAGCCCACTGCGCTGCATGCAGGATGATTTTTGAATTCCGCAATGGCGTTTGTTCGATCAGCATGGCTAGCTCAGCAAGACCGCGCAACCAAAACATGTCACTTGCGGTCGAGAGACGGGGGACAGAACGCGCTTGGCAAAGGCCCGGCTGCCGACGATAGCCGCTCACCTCTAACTCCCAACTATGACTGACGATCGCGCCATCGGCGCTTAGCAGGTCAAACCGCTCATCAATGAAATCCAAAATGATGTGGCTAGGCTCGTGTTTGATAAGATCTCGCAGTGCGGTCTTGCTGAGATCGGCGACAACCGAGTTGTGTTGGTGGCGTTTCAACGGCGGCGGCGGGTTATCATCGAAGTTCAGTGACGCCACCGGGTTTGAGAACAGACTGGCGAGCGATGTGCGCGAAATATAAAGTAAGTTTGAGGGGTCGTCGCCCAGGATTGGCCACAAGTCGCGGGTTATGCAGCTACCGATGACGGCAATCCTCGACATGGCGGCGGTACTCCGGTCGCAGCGCGCAACTCCAATAGCCTATATCACGCCGAGGTTCAGCGGCAGTCCCGCTTGCGACAAAACAGCGTGGTTCGCGTGCCACGCGAATTCGCAAACCCGTCGACTGCTGGCCGTGCGAACATTGACATCTGAGCGCAAGCCAAGCATTTGTCGGCGATTGTCGGCGCGTCATGCTGATGTGAACCCACGAGGAACAGTCGCCTTGAGCAGGGTTCAACCCACATGGCGGGGGTCGTTCGACATATCGCCTCCGGGCCTCAACGGGACGGCGCAGCGCGCATGAAAATCTTTAATCCCTTAGGCAATCAGCCTGACAATCCCCTGACCCGCGCGGTCAAAGAGGGCTATCAGCCACTCGCCTTTGCCTTTGCCTTCAGCCTAGCATCCAACCTGCTCTATTTGGCCATGCCGCTCTACACCTTCCACATCTATGGCGGGGTCATGACCAGCGGCAGCCTGGAAACCCTCTGGGTGATCACATTTGGGGTCATGGCAGCATTTGTGTTGTCGAGCATCATCGATCACTACCGGGCTAAGGTGTTGATCAATTTCGGTGTTCTGATGGATCAACGGGTCTCAGGTCACGTTTTTGCTGCGCTTTTTGAGGGCGGTGCCCGCGGCACACCTCAGGCTAAATCTCAGGCTCTGCGCGACCTTGATACCTTCCGCCAGATGTTAACCGGCCCGGCCTTCGGGGTTGTGTTCGATCTGCCCTGGATGCCGGTCTTTATGGGGATATTGTTCCTGATCGACCCCTTGGTAGGCACTGTGAATCTGCTGGGTGCGATCGTCCTATTTGCCATTGCCATTCTTCAGGATCAGGTGACCCGTCCTCCGCTGAAAGAAGCCAATGAAGCGGCCCTGAAAAGCTACGGTTTCACCGATGCCGCCATTCGCAATACCGAGGCTGTGCGCGCTATGGGCATGATCGAGCCGCTGGGTGGCCGTTGGGCAGCATTTCGTGCGGTCACAATGGATCGTAGTTCGCTCGCCAGCGACTGGGCCAGCTCGCTATCAAATTATTCGAAATTCGCGCGACAGGCGATCCAGGTATTGATCATCGCCATCGGTGCCTATCTGGTTATCGAGGGCAAGATCAATTCGGGTCTGCTGTTTGCCAACATGATCTTGGCCGCCCGTGCCTTGCAACCGATCGAGCGTCTGGTGGGATCATGGGACCCCCTGATGAGCGGCACGCGGGCGTTTGATCGTCTGATGAAGGTGTTCGAGGGTTACGAACCGCAAAAGGCAACCACGAACCTTCCCAAGGCTATTGGCCAGATCTCGGTCGAGGGGGTTAACTTTGCGCCGCCTGGTGCCAATCGCTATGTTTTGCAGGGTATAAACTTTAGGCTCGAGCCGGGTGAGATGCTGGGCATCATCGGCCCGTCCGGCGCGGGCAAGTCGACCCTGGCGCGCTTGATGGTCGGAATTCATGCACCCAGCAACGGTGCGGTGCGCCTTGACGGTGCTGAGGTCTATGGCTGGGACCGCACTAATTTTGGCCGCAACGTCGGCTATCTGCCACAGGATACCGAACTTTTCGCGGGCACGATTCGCGACAACATCGCCCGCTTCCGAACCGATGTTGCAGATACCGAGGTCATCTGGGCGGCGCAGGTCGCCGGGGTGCACCAGCTTATCCTGCGTCTGCCCAATGGTTATGATACAGACCTGGGTGAGCAAGGCTTGGCTTTGTCTGCGGGTCAAAAACAACGCGTCGGTCTGGCTCGGGCCCTGCTCGGTCAAACCCGACTGATTGTATTGGATGAGCCCAATGCCAGCCTGGACGCCGAGGGCGAAGAGGCCCTGATGCAGGCCCTCGATGCCCTCAAGGTCGGTGGCGCGACCATCGTTGTTGTCTCTCACAAGCCCACGATCTTCCGCTCGGCCGACAAGATGCTGGTCCTTCGTGACGGTCGGATGGAGATGTTTGGTCCCCGCGATCAGGTCATGGCCAAGTTCTCGCAAGCCCCGGCCTTGCGCGCCGTGGAGGCCGCCCGATGAAGCTGGATCTGAAACCTCTCAAGATCGAGTCCAAGGCGATCAAGCCCTATGTGACCCCGGCCTTCCACCTCAGTGATCCAGCCCTTGAGGCTGATATTGAGCGGCGCATGAAGCGTCCGATGGTGATCGGCTCGGCCATTGTCGGCATTTTTGTCATCGGCTTTATGATCTGGGCGGCCATCGCCCCATTGACCGGCGCGGTCATGGCGGCCGGCACCGTCCGGGTCGAGGCCAACCGCAAGGTCGTGCGCCACCGCGAGGGTGGCACGGTGCGCTCCATCGCCGTTAAGGAAGGTCAGCATGTAACGCTGGGACAGGTCCTCCTGACCATGGACGACGTCCAGGCCCGGGCCGCGGTCGATGTCTATCAGAGCCAAGTTGATGCCTTCGAGGCCCAGATCGCGCGATTCGCCGCCGAATCATCGGGCCAGACCAGTGTGACCTTCCCCGCCGACCTCATGGCGCGAATCAGTGACCCCAAGGTCGCCGCGACCATACGTGACCAACAGTTTCTGTTTGCCACCCGGCTTCAATTTTACCAGAGCCAGAACGACGTTCTGGGCCAGCGCGAACAACAGATCGAAGCCCAGATGCAGGGCGTCCGCGCCCAGATCGCGGCGAATGAGGAGAGCATCGATCTGACCAAACAGGAACTCGCCGGATATCAGACTCTGTTCGAAAAGGGTTATGCCCCGAAAACCCTTATCCTGCGCTATCAGCG
>JANPNB010000112.1:0-3306 GCA_031427275.1 Alphaproteobacteria bacterium
CCTCGTCGGCCTCTGCGGTGCGCAGGGCAGCGGCAAGTCGACGCTTACAGCCGTATTGGCCGAAATGCTGCATCGAGCGGGACTCAGCGTTGCGGTGTTGTCGCTGGACGATCTCTACCTGACTAGGGCTCAGAGGCAGGGCTTAGCCTCCGACGTCCATCCTCTGCTGGCGACACGAGGGGTGCCTGGGACCCATGATATCGCCCTGGGAACGCAAGTTATCTCGGCCCTATCGGGGGTTGGCTCTGTCGCGCTCCCGAGGTTTGACAAGGCGCTCGATGACCGGGTCCCTCAAACAGATTGGCCCGTTGTTCACGGGCCAGTCGATGTGATCGTGCTGGAAGGCTGGTGCGTCGGTGCGCGAGCTGAGCCCGCTGACGGGCTGATGACTCCGGTCAATGATCTGGAACGCCTTGAGGACCCGGACTTGGTTTGGCGCAGCTATGTCAATCAGGCGCTGGACGGAACCTATCGCGCATTGTTCGACCAGCTAGATTTGTTGGTTCTGTTGGCAGCCCCGAGTTTCGAGGTTGTGGTGGCTTGGCGCCAAGAGCAGGAGGCCAAGCTGCGCGCACGTGTCGCAGACACTGGCCACGTCATGAGCGACGAAGCGGTGGTTCGCTTCGTCGCCCACTATGAGCGGATCACCCGCTGGATATTGCAGGACATGCCGGGCCGGGCGGACATCGTGATCCGCCTGAATGCCCAGCGAAGATCTCTCTAGACCGTGGTTGGCATGCCGCCGCCGGCCAGGAAGTCCATCTTGCCGAGCGGCACGCCCTTGCTGCGCAAGAGCGCGTAGGCCGTGGTGACGTGGAACATGAAGTTGGCTTGGGCAAACTGGAACAGGAAGTTGGTCGGCGTGAAGGTCAGCTTGCCGCCGGGCAGGGGCAGTTCAATGGTTTCGCCGGTCCGAGAATTCACTTGCTCGGGCGTCACGGTTTCCAGGAAGGCGATGGTTTTGGCGATACGGTCTTTCAGTTCGGGGAAGGTGGTCTCGGTGTCAGGCATGGCGGGGGCTTCAATGCCGGCTAGGCGCGCGGCGGCACCCTTGGCACCATCGCTGGCGATCTGGATCTGTCGGGTCAGGGGGTGCATGTCGGGGGCCAGGCGGGTGTCGAGATAGGACTGCACATCCTCGCCGGTGGTCTTGGCGTGGGCCTCAGCCTTGTCGAGGAAGCTGGACAGGTTCTTCAGGCCACGGACGAAGTTGGGGATCGAGGCGTCATAGAGGGATAGGGACAATGGGACTCTCCAAATTACTGTGGGGTCCGCACATAGGCGCGATGGTAGGTGGGCGCCATAGCTAGACGTCAGGATGTTTGGCCTTCCAGGCCTCCATTGCGGCCTCGAAGCCTCGTTGCCACTTGGCCCGCAGAACGGCTGGCCGTTCGGGATAGCGGTCCTCAAGGAACTCAGCACCGGCCACCCGGTCCGTCCGGAAACTGCGAAAATCCATACGTAACTCGCACCACGCCACGATCATCCTTGTGGTGTCGCGGTAACCAATGGTGATCGGCCAGATGACCCGCTCTGTTTCCAGGCCCTCTTCGTCGCGGTAGCTCAATTTGATCTTGCGGCCAGCATGGGTGTGGGCGCGGACCCGGGCCATGTCGATAGCGTCAACCGCCGGATTGCGGCTGGGCGGCGCGCCGGAGGCGGGTTCCAGCACATAGGGTCGCAGCCGCTCGGGCACGGCCACGCCGATCTTGGCGATCAGGTCTTTGGCGGCGCGGGCCAGGGCCGGGTCGGCACGCGAGGCCACCCATTGCGCGCCGAGCACCGCGGCCTCGATCTCATCAGGCGTGAGCATCAGCGGTGGCAGATCATAGCCATTGTCGAGAATGTAGCCGATGCCGGCCTCTCCCCGGATCGGCACCCGCTGGGCCATCAGGTCGGCGATGTCGCGGTAGACGGTGCGTTTTGAGGTTTCCAGTTCCAACGCCATGGCGTCAGCGGTGATCGGCCGGCGCGAGCGGCGCAGGATCTGGATGATCTGGAACAGGCGGTCGGCGCGTCTCATGTGGCGCGGTGTAGCACAGGTGCTGTCAGCATTATGTCAGTAGGCCGAGTGTTTCAGTAACGATCCTCATCGCGCATGCGGCGAATGAACGCTCCACCGGATTCTTCCTGTAGCGGCATGCTGTCAGTCAATGCCCGCAAAGCCTCAATATCAACGGGCTCGGTAGGCCTAGGTCGCGCTGCAATCCTCGCCGGTGCTTCCAACTGCTGTGGGTATGGCGTTTTCTTCATCGATGACCTCTGCGTCCCCTAGGTTGCCACTTGGCAGAATATACTCTGGCGGCCAGCAGCGCTCTAGTGGGTAGAATCTAACGTTTGATACCCAACCCGGAGCGTCACCTAGGTTCGGGGGTCGGCGTCCGATCACTGCCCGTAAGCCGACCTTCCGAGGTTCCGAAAAGGGGGGCTTGCAGACGTTATCGATGCCTGACGGCTGTCCAGTTCAACGACGAGACCCTGCAACGATCACTTTGTTGTATTGCAGAGCATAGGCCTCAGCGGCTGGCCTCAATGCCAGACAAGCTTCGGTAGTGGTATCGCTAGTCCCCTCAATCATCACCGTTTGTAGGGAGCTGTTCTCAGCGCCCGGCGCCACACCGACATAGCCCCCGAGCATTAGGATGTGAAAGTCGCCGCGCGCCAATGCAGCCTTGGCGTCGGCGGCAGGATCATTGCTTTTGAGTTTTTCGATACTCTCGCATCGGTCCAACCTTTGGCAGGCGGTCGCAAGGCAGAGTATAGCTATGGCGACCAGTTTGCGGACCAAAAATAAGTCTCCCATGGGCTGCGTAAGCAGCTCGGCGAAGTTGGCACACTCCCCAACTTTCGCAAGGTTCGACCACAGGCGGAAAGACTAAGGCTCGAAATTCAATGTCAGCTCAGGGTCGGTTTTCCCCGTTGGCTGCAAGCCCCCAAGTGGACCTTCGCCAAGCAGTGCCCCACGGGACTCCAATGTCAGGTTTTAACCACTCGTTACGCAGCAAACTTCCAACCGCCACTGTCTTGTTCCAGCGTGATGCGGTTATCGCCTAGGTCTAGGTCGGAATCCACTAAGCGCTCGATCATATCGCGGATATGGGCGTTGCCTTCGTTCAGTTCCCGATAGATCGCCCGAATAAATCGATCAGCAATCTTGGGCTGGCCACCCCGCTTCTCCCAGAGCGCGACCGTCTGAGCCTCATTGCCAAGCATGCTGGCCAGCTTGGTTTGGCTCAGCCCCATCTCTTGGCGCAGGAAACGCAGCTCGGTTCCGGTCAGCTTCCCGCCTTTGTTGACAAGTCCGTG